>CBFGPJ010000217.1:0-5774 GCA_965650615.1 uncultured Fluviicola sp.
TGTTTTGTCTGGCGATAACGGAAGAAGGAAATTGCAGTACTGCATTATTAAAGATCTCAATAGACATGTTATATGTTCTCCTGGAAGCTGCCAATTGTTCCTCCATTTCATTCATACTTCTTTGAAGCATTATAAACTGTTCACTTGCCTTTAAATCAGGATAAGCTTCTGCCTTGATCAAAAACTGACTGAACTGAGCCTGCAATTCATGATTCCCTTGCGCCAATGCTTCCGTGTCTCTTGAGCCGGACCTTAGAGCTGTCAATTTCTCCAACAATTCCTTTTCATGTGTCATGTACCCGCTCACACAAGATGTTAACTGCGGGATCAGGTCAAATCGTTTTTTTAGCATTACATCCACCGATGCAAATGCATTTTCGACCTGATTTTCTTTAGCGATAAGTCCGTTTTTAATAACGATTACGGCAATAAGCGGAATGAGGATTAATGCAGCCACCCCGATAATAATAAATAGCATAGGTATTTTTTTTGCCGAAGATAATCAGAGTCTAAAAAAACCAGGGATATTTTAATGTTTTTTTGATCAAAGCTTTCAATAGGTCCCTGATTTACTGATTTGATCCAAATCTTATTGCTAACTTACTTTTCACAAAAAGCAGCAAAATGATTAAACAGACAAGTGGTTTTACTGATAAACTAACAAATTCAGGAACAGAACAGGCTATTTTCCATACACTTTATCAATCGGAGGAAAAACCGGTAAAAGCAACAATCCTTATTTTACATGGAATGCAGGAACACAGTGGCCGTTATGCCGATTTCGCACGTTATTTGGCTGAAAACAGTTATGCGGTCCTTACTTACGATCATGCGGGACACGGGAAAACAGCTGCTTTATCATCTCATCATGGATATTTTCATGCAACGAATGCTGCAAAACGTGTGGTTGACGACGCCGAAAAAATGGCAGATTTACTGGAAAAAAGTTTCCCGGACGTTCCACATTTCGTTTTGGGTCATTCCATGGGATCCTTTATCACCAGATGTTTATTGCAACAGGCACATTATCGGTTTGACGGAGCAATTATTGTGGGGACAGGCGGAAAACAATTCATTGCACCGATTGCAAAATCCGTATTTTCCCTCCTGAACTTGCTGGCACCGCGGAAAAGAAGCAAAAAGCTCAATCGGTTTTTCAATAATCTAAACAATAAACGTTTTAAAGGAGATTCATCGGAAACCAGGTGGTTAAGTGTCAATAAAGAAAATCAATTGGCTTTTACAACTGACGAACTTTGTGGTATTCCATTTACCAATAACGGATTTCATACTTTGCTAACATTAACAGTTCGATCGACTAAAAATGATTGGGCGGAAAATATTTCCAAAAAACTTCCATTCTTATTTGTAAGTGGTGCAGAAGATCCGATCGGTAATTTTGGTAAAGGCGTCTCGGAAACAGTCAAAAACATGGAAGAAGATGGTTTTTCAAACGTCGGAATACTTTTGTATCCTAACATGCGGCACGAAATTTTAAATGAAGAGGTGAAACAGCAGGTTTTTGAAGACATCCAAAACTGGTTAGACAAACGCTGTTCCAGGCATAAAAAAATCCCCCACTAAATTGTGAAGGATTTTGCAATTATTTAGTTCTTAGCGTTAAGAATAAACTACTGAGAATTTATCGCTATTTTTTGAAGTTCAAAACTGTTTTTTCGATGATTGCAACACATTCCATCAGTTGCTCTTCGGTCATAACCAAAGGTGGTGCAAAACGAATAATATTTCCGTGAGTCGGTTTTGCCAGCAATCCGTTGTTCTTCAATTCCACACACAGGTTCCAGGCAGTTTTACTTTGCTCCGTATCGTTTACAATAATGGCATTTAACAGACCTTTTCCACGCACTTTCACGATCAGGTCCGTTTTTTCAATGATGCGATTCATTTCGGTACGGAATAATTTTCCTAAACGCTCGGAGTTCTCGGCCAATTTTTCATCTTTAACAACTTCCAAAGCAGCAATTGCCACTTTAGCTGCCAATGGATTTCCTCCAAAAGTTGATCCGTGTTGCCCCGGTTTGATCACCATCATGATATCGTCGTTTGCGAAAACAGCAGAAACCGGGTAAACTCCACCGGAGATTGCTTTTCCAAGAATTAAAATATCCGGTTTCACATTTTCATGATCTACTGCCAATAATTTTCCAGTGCGGGCGATTCCTGTCTGAACTTCATCTGCTATAAAAAGAATATTATTCTTAGAACACAATTCTTTTGCTCCCGCAAGATAACCGTCATTCGGAACATATACTCCAGCTTCACCCTGGATCGGTTCAACCAGGAACCCGATCACATTCGGCTGCTTCGCTGCTTCAGCCAATGCATCCAGGTCATTATATGGAATACGGATGAATCCCGGAGTAAAAGGCCCGAAGTTCGTATTTGCATCCGGATCACTGGAGAAAGAAATGATGGTTGTTGTTCTTCCGTGGAAGTTTTGTTCACACACAATGATTTGCGCCTGATTTTCTGCAACGCCTTTCTTTTCGTACCCCCATTTACGGGCAATTTTAATTGCTGTTTCAACTGCTTCAGCACCGGTATTCATAGGAAGTACTTTATCGAAACCAAAATATTCGGTCACAAATTTCTCATATACTCCCAATGTATCGTTATAGAAAGCACGTGAAGTCAGGGTCAGTGTTTGCGCCTGATCAGTTAATGCTTTAACGATTTTCGGGTGACAATGTCCTTGATTTACTGCTGAATAGGCAGATAAGAAGTCGAAGTACTTTTTTCCTTCTACATCCCAAACATACACTCCTTCTCCTTTAGCCAGAACAACCGGAAGCGGGTGATAATTGTGCGCTCCATAACGATCTTCCAACTGCATCAATTCTTCCGATGACAATTTGTCTAGTGTTACCATAATAATCTTTTTTTAAGCTGCTATCACTCGTCACGGAGAGCAATCATCCTTTCCTCATTTGCAGTCGCAGGAGAGAAATCATCCCTGGGAGCAACAAAGATAATTAATTATTCATGTTAAAAAAAGAGAATTTTGCATCCGGAGACTTGTAATTCATTGATCTATCAATCGATTAATCCGGGATGAACGCTTTTATTTTGTAGCTTTGCATTGAATTTTAAATAAGTGCCCTTTGAAAAAAGTTCAATTTTCCAAGCCTCAAGGCGAATTCTTCTCCACCTTGAGGAAATCCGTTCAAAACTATTTTGACGAAAACCAATTGGAAACTTCAGGAAACTGGAAATTATACCTGAAAGCAGTTATTATTATCACCACGTATATTGCGATCTATTTAACGATCATGCTTCTTCCTGTTCCGGGATACCTGGCTTTGATCTTATCGGGATTATTGGGATTTGTGCAGGCATTGGTTGGTTTCAATATTATGCACGATGCGTGTCATGAATCTTTTTCAAAGAAGAAGAGTGTCAATTATTTCTTCGGTTTATCCATGAACGCTTTAGGAAGTGATTCATTTATGTGGCGACAAAAACATAATTTGGTGCACCACACTTATACGAATATTGATGGGATTGATGACGATATTTCGAAAACTCCGTTCCTAAGGATGAGCGAAACACAACCTCATTATAAAGCGCACCGTTTTCAACATATTTATCTTCCATTCCTCTATGGAATTTCTACCATTTACTGGGTATTGGTAAAAGATTTCGAAGATTATATTTTAGGATCCAGGTTCACAGTGGAAGTTGGCCGCATGAAACCTTTTGACCATGTCATGTTCTGGACAACCCGTTTGATTTACTTCGGATTATACCTTGTTTTACCTTCGTTTGTTTGGGGGATCGGCTGGACCATCCTTGGCTTTACTTTGATGCACATGATGCTCGGTTTAACAATGTCTTTCGTTTTCCAATTGGCACATGTTGTTGAGAATGTTGAATTTGAACACTGTCATTCCAAGGAATTGATTATTGAAAACGAATGGGCTGTTCACCAATTGGCTACTACAAGCGATTTTGCTGTTGATAACAAACTTGTAAGCTGGTTTGTCGGTGGGTTGAATTACCAGGTGGAACATCATTTGTTTCCCCGGATCTCTCATATTCATTATCCAGAGATCCAAAAGATCGTAGCGAAGACATGTGAAGAATTCGGGGTGAATTATTATTCGTATTCCACTACCGGTAAGGCATTAGGCTCTCATTTCAGACACATGAAGCGTTTGGGAAGAAAAGAGGCTCTTCGGTCATAATTTCATCCTGAAAAACAGTTGTTCTTATACGTGAAGGTTTACAACCCTGGAAAGGTCATTTCTGTGAGTTTTGTATCTTATGTGTACGCTCGAAAATTCGCCTAGGCTACCAAATTCCATGATATTTGAAAATACTGTTTTCCGAACCATAATTCGAAAGCCGGGTCCAGGAATTCATAAACACCTGATTCATCTTTAATAATCATATCCCGTCCTTCGAGAATTGCCCTGTTCTTGGAAACATTTCTCGGGGTTCCCAAGGCATAAATGCGCATCACAGCAGCTGCGGTAAGTTGCTTTTCTTTCTGATAGATTGCTTTCAGTAAATTGATCTGGGTAGTACTCATTCCTTCAATCTCGCGCTGGTATAGCGGCTGATTTGCAAAAATCAATTCTGTCAGTGCGTTTTGGATAAGTTGCTTATCTACTGTTCCCTCACGACTTTGATTCCAAACATAGTGGGAAAGCTGTTGTACATACCAGGAATGGTCTTTCATTAAACGGGGAATCATCGTGGCAACTTCTTTCGTGATTTGCTTCCCTGTTTTCCTGAAACTCGACTGAATGAATTTCACCCATGCTTCTTCTTTGATCTTCGGGAGCAACATCAAATCCCCAAACCGATAAAATGGTTTGGACGGATTATTGAAAATGGCTTCCAACATGTGCCGTTTACTCCCAAACAAACAATACGAAACCAGTTTCTGGCGTTGCCAAATTGCCCGCATTTTCTTTTCCAGCGGTTCGTATTCAACCAGGTTGGTCAGGTTCTGAAATTCATCCAAACAGATAACCATCCGGATTCCTTTTTCTTTTGCAATGCGCTCCGGGAGATTGAGTACCTCATCAGCAAATTCCCGTACCTTCTCCTGTTCGTATTTAACGGTGAAATCCAGGTGTGGATTCACTCCGACATGCACCGTAGGTACAAGATGAGATAAAAAGCTTTTCGTATCGCGCACCCAATCTTCCCATTTGGTTGAAGTTGCCTTGATCACTTCCCGTGTAAACAATTCGAAGAATTCCACTTCATTATTGACGGTAAACAAATCAAGCAGGACCGTTTTACATTTCTTATCCGATTTATTGATGTCGATCAAAACGCGTTCAACCAGGGAGGATTTTCCCCAACGACGCGGTGAAATCAGGATAGTATTGATTCCACCCAACAGGTTTTGTTTTAAGCGAAGTGCTTCGCTTTCCCTGTTGGTATATCCTTCTGCACTAACCGTGTTTCCAAAAATGAATGGTGAATAAATTTCCTGCATACCTAAATATACGTATTTTCTACCGGAAAGTATAATACTTGTTAGTATAATTTCATGAACTTGTTTATACTTATTGGTATTATACCAAAAGGTATAATTTTAACTGTAATCGTTCCCTTTGCCGATTGATAATTCTTCGGTGGCTTCGGCTACACTCAGCCACCGGACAAAAAAAAATCCTTCCGGTATAGCGGAAGGATTTCAATTTATTTAAAACAATGTCGGTTGATCGTCCGGATCATCTGATCCTTTTGTCAAGTCCCATTCAATTGTCGGATTATCATCTCCTCCTTCCGAATCG
>CBFGPJ010000218.1:0-5758 GCA_965650615.1 uncultured Fluviicola sp.
GTCTGCTCATTTCGCTCCTCCAATACTACACAAAAAACCGAAATGAAAAACACTCTACTCATTTTTGCGCACAAAAAAAAGTGGAACCGCTTTCAGGATTCCACTTCAATATTGTTTGTTCTTCTGTCAGTTCGTCCCGATAGCTATCGGGATTCCGCCATGTGTTCTCGATACATCCCTGACGATCCGCAGGGCTTCTGTCAGGGCCACTCGAACTGACAAGGCGGAAGTATCGAGAACGACAATGAATCAAGATTTCTGCCGTTTTCACAATGATTTCAGGTTCATTCGATCAGTAATTTTTGGATAACCCTTTCACCTTTCTGGTTACTGAACTGAATAAAATACATTCCTTTCGATAAATGAGACACCGGTATTTTATTACTTTTCTCAAGTGTAACTGTTTGCCCGAGTTGGTTCGTGAACAGCACATCGCTGTTTAGATCTGTGATGAACAGATACTCTGAAGCCGGATTCGGATAGATAAGCACTTGTTCGGGAGTTTGTTCATCCATACCTAAAACTGGTCTGTGTTTGGTCAGGTAATATCTCAACGGTCCGTTTGTATTGTGCCAGAATTCAATGAAGAGATTCTCCTCATCCATGAACTTGATGTAGCGCAATTCATACTGATTTGTGCCACTCGGACCGAAATCGATGGTAATCTGTCCGTTTGCATATCCCGAGCTCGAAATGTTAGATAGGCTGATGTTCTTCAAACTGGAAGTATCCGTAATTCCGTAATAAAAAGCCGGGAGAAATACATCTTCTGTTTGATGGAGACAACTCGTAGATGTCGTGGTATCGATGTAATTTCCGTTCGCAAGAATCTTTACTTTGATTGAATAATCGCAAGTCCACGGAGTAGAAGTATAACCGAACCAATCACCCGGAAGGAAGGTGTTGTATTGATTCATAGAAAGGTTTGTAAGATAACTCGCGTTTGGATTGTAGCTGTAATCGAATGCATAAATGGAGGAGCTGATAAAACTTTGTAAGCCTCCTTTAATGGCAATTGCTTTCAATTTGATTTGGTTTCCGTTTCCGCCAATCGGAATTGCTCCGGTATAAAGTGTTGATGAACTATTGGGAGTTGTGCCATCCAACGTGTAATAGATAATAGAATTAGCAGTTGGAGCCGTAAGAGTTACCTGGATATTACTGTTGTATCTTCCCGATAAATGAGAGAATTTCGGAGAATATACATCTGAATTTGTCTGGGAAAAACCAATGCCGATAGTTAAAAATAGGGCAGTGCCCAATGAAAATAATTTAGATAGTTTTTGTATCATATGCTTTAGATGTTAAGTAATGAAGTAATGCTGCCTCATTAACAAAAATTCGGCCAAAAAAAAATGGAACCGCTTGCACGATTCCACTTAAGTCTTATTTCACTAGTCTTGATCCTTAAAGTCCTTGTTCTTTTACCAGCTTTAGTGTCAGTTTTCCTTCCAGAGTCTGAACATGCAGAAAGTAGATTCCTTTCGCATCGGGCAGTTCGATAGTAGTGTTTTTCAACTGATCATAAGATTGAGCCAGGATGTTTTTTCCCTGCATATCTGTGAGACTTAATTCCACATTACTTAATGTTTCTTCTGTTGAAAGCCGGATGATTCCATTGGAAGGATTTGGGAAGGCTATGAGTTTGATTTCTTCCTTTTGGTCATTGATACTTGCAGTACTTTGGTTTAGTTTCAGGATATAGGCATCATGGTATCCTAAAGGAGTGAGATTGCTGACTCCCGGACCATTGTTAAAATCCATTGTTCCTGCAAAGAATCCCGTTGTATAGATGTTTCCCCAATGATCAATATCTATAGCTTTACACCAGTCCTGATCATCTCCTCCGAATGTTTCCGCCCATAAAAAATTTCCATCTGAATCTAATTTTTGGATGTAGAAATCATCTTCCAAATGAGAAGTTAGTATGGTTGAGCCGTTGCCTGGATCAAAATCTACAGAACCATTAAAAGTACCGCTCGAATAGACATTTCCGGATGAATCCACTGCAATGCTCATTAAAAATTCAACGTATCCTCCATAAGATTTTGCCCATAATAAGTCACCGTTCGAATCTAACTTTTGAATAAACGGATCGGAATTTCCTGAATCATTATGATTGTCGATTCCAA
Organism: uncultured Fluviicola sp.; assembly: GCA_965650615.1. GTDB lineage: Bacteria > Bacteroidota > Bacteroidia > Flavobacteriales_D > Crocinitomicaceae > Fluviicola. The sequence continues at coordinate 2,133 of CBFGPJ010000218.1, forward strand.
TACCCGGATCCAAATCTACAGTTCCTTCAAAAGCACCTGTTGTATATATATTCCCAAAATGATCAAGTTCTACCGAAGTAATATAGTCTTGTCCGGCTCCGCCAAAGGTTTTGGCCCAAACGAAATTTCCGGAAGCATCTAGTTTCTCTATAAACGAATCGACACCTCCAGAGGAAGTTTGATTGTTTGTATTGATTCCGGGGTCAAAATCCACGTTGCCCGAAAAAGTTCCTGCAGCATAACTATTACCCAGTTCATCAACTGCGATAGAAGCTGGGTTGGTATCGAATTGTGATTGTCCTCCAAAACTTCTGGCCCAAACTAAATTACCGTTAGAGTCCAGTTTTTGAATAAATGCATCAGTTTGTCCTTCGGCTTCCAGGTAATAGGTTGCCGAAACATCCGGGTCAAAATCTGCCGTACCTGAAAAATATCCGGTGGTATAAATACTTCCTTCAAGGTCTAAAACGATATCATATCCATATTCGTAATCGTCTGCCCCAAACGATTTTGCCCACAAAAAATTTCCGTTGGAATCCAATTTTTGTAAGAATATGTCAGCAAGGCCCACTGAAGTAAGATTATAGGTGCCCGGTCCCGGGTTAAAATCCACAGTACCTGCAAAAATCCCAATGGTATAAACGTTTCCGGAAGGATCAGTTACAATGGAATAACCTATCTCAGTTATGCCTGGAGTGTTAGATCCGAAAGTTCTGGCCCAGAGAAAACTGCCGTTTGCATCCAGTTTTAACACAAAAATATCACCATCTGCATCCAGGTTTAAGTTGCCAACACCTGTTCCCGGGTCAAAGTCAATAGTGCCTCTTCCTGATCCTGTTATGTAAACATTTCCGGAAGCATCGGTAGTAATAGCCCAGCTCACCTGCTGCATCTCCGGGCTGGCACTGCCGAATGATTTGACCCATTCGAAATTTTGAGCGTAGATAACTCCGTTTCCGAATAAAGCGATGATAAATAAAATGGAGATAATGTCTTTTTTCATTTTGATGGTGGTTGAAATACTGCTTTTAAAGCGTAAGTAAATATAAATCTTTTATTGAATATGACGGGAAGAATAAAAAAATGGAACCGCTTGCACGATTCCACTTCAATTATCCTCCCCCTTAATCCCCCTCCAAAGGGGGAAAGGGATAATCTTGACTCTATTTCGTATAAAAAGGCATCTTCACCACTTTCGCCAACACTCCTTTGTCACGGATCTCAATGTAGATCTCGCTGTCCGGAGCAGCAAATTCGGTTTTCACATAACCCATTCCGATCGCTTTTTTCACGCTTGGTCCCTGTGTTCCGGAAGTTACTTTCCCGATCACGTTTCCGTCTGCGTCCAAAATGCGGTAATCGTGACGTGGAATTCCACGGTCGATCATCTCGAAACCGATTAATTTTCGGCTTACTCCTGCTTCTTTTTCTGCTTTCAGCTTGTCTGAATCTACGAAGTCCTTCGTGAATTTTGTGATCCATCCCAATCCTGCTTCCAATGGAGAAGTCGTATCGTCGATATCGTTTCCGTATAGGCAGAATCCCATTTCCAAACGCAAGGTATCACGCGCAGCCAAACCAATCGGTTTGATCCCGAAGGCAGCACCTGCTTCAAACACTTTGTCCCAAACTTGTTTTACTTCCGAGTTTTTGCAGTAAATCTCAAAACCTCCCGAACCGGTATAACCTGTTGCTGAAATGATCACGTGATCAATTCCTGCGAACGGACCTACTTCAAAATGGTAGTATTTGATCGCAGAAAGGTCAACAGAAGTCAATGACTGCATTGCTTCAACGGCTTTCGGTCCCTGGATTGCCAATAGGGAATAATCATCGGAAAGGTTTCTCATACTCACGTTCTTCGTGTTGTGAGAAGAGATCCAGTTCCAGTCTTTTTCAATATTGGAAGCATTGACTACTAATAAGTATTCCTCTTCCTTGATGCGGTAAATGATCAGATCATCTACAATTCCGCCTTTTCCGTTTGGAAGACAAGAATATTGTGCACGACCGATCGTTAAAGTAGAAGCGTCATTTGTAGTGACACGTTGGATCAGGTCCAAAGCATCCGGACCTGATAACAAAAACTCTCCCATGTGAGAAACGTCAAATACACCAACCGCATTGCGAACCGTTTCGTGTTCTGCATTTACGCCTTCGTATTGTACCGGCATATTGAATCCTGCAAATGGAACCATTTTGGCACCCGAAGCCTCATGAACCTTGGTAAGAGCTGTGTTTTTCATTGATATCTGTTTTTAGACTGTAAAAGTAATTATTTCGTTCAATTTTAAGGGAACCTGCCCGAAGATTACTGCGTAATCAGTTTGGAACCATGGAAGGGGCAAAACTCGTAATTTGCAGGGAACAATTCTCCATCATTGGTACACCTGGAATCCTGGAAAAGGCTTGGTAAAGGTAGGTGAAATGTTGCCTTCGATGAAGCCATGTTCAGGTTGAAATCCGAATTACCGTATGGGTCCAGTAAGTTTTGTCCCACATTATCCGTTATTTCAAAATAAAAAACGACCATTCCTGCTCCCATATCTCCCAGCATTTGAGCAAACATGGGTTTTAAGTAACCGTTTAGCATCAGTAATTCCTCGGATAATTTGGACTCGGCAATCGGTTTATAGGTTTTTCCGTTCAATACCACAGATATATTGTTGCGCAAATACGATTCTTCTTTGGATTCGAATGTTCGGGATGAAGTGCTTACTTTTCCGGAGATCGCAATGAAAATCGATTTGTTCCCAAGCATTTGTTTTAATTGGGTGATTACTTCCGGGCCAAATGCTTTTGGATCTTTCGCTGAAAGGACTTCCCAATAGATTTCGGGGAACCAATAAAGAATAGTGACATCCTCATTCGATGAATTGGTGTAAACAATGTCTTTCAGAAGCTTGTTTTGATCCACGTTCTTTAAATTCAGCTTTTGCTGAGAAAAAGAAGTAAACGATAGAGCCAGGATGATGAAGCATACGGTATTTTTCATGTTCAGGATTTTGAACACAAAGGTATTTAATTTGTCGGGATGGAAAAACCGGAACTAGTTCTCAGCTAATTTGGAAAAGCGAACAACAAAGTCGCGTTCTTCGGCGGCAGGATTTTCAAATGATCCGAAACGAAGGGTAGCAATCGATTTATCCATGAAGTAATGCTGTTCCAGTATTGGCTTGATTGATTGGAAGATCTGATCGGCATTTTTGCCGTTGAAATAAAGATAACCGTCTCCGAAGTCCATTGAAATGTCGTGTCCCTCGTATTTTCCGAGAGCGTGACTTGTGATGTTTGAATCCAGTTGCTTTTCCAGCTCGTGTAATTCGTTCAAATCCTCAATTCCATAGAAGAACTGAATAACAACCAAATGATTTTCGTCCATATGCGTGATATTTTCTTTAATTGCTTTCCCTTTCTTCCGTTGAAAAAAACCAAACAACTTCATTTTATGTGTCTTTCAATTATAAAGTAAGTTACCACAAAAAAATGAAAACTCAATGCTGAACTTTTTATTTAACAAACGGTTAATCTAACAATTTGTTGGATGATTTTGATGTAGGGGTGGAAAATTTTCCACCTCTACATTTATTAAATAATCATTTTTTTATTAATTCATTAAAATTAAC
>CBFGPJ010000219.1:0-5740 GCA_965650615.1 uncultured Fluviicola sp.
TTTTCCCTGCGACATGTTTTGATAAAATGCCCTGCAAATTCCCTTTATACTTGCACCCGGATGATAATAAAAGTTCTTGTCTTCAAAGGTCACAAGGCAAACGGCAATTTTATGCGGGGTTTTATTACTTGGTGGAAACCGCCATTGACCGTCTTTTGCAATGTGTGCACCAAGCAACTTACCGTTTTTGCCTACCAGAACAGTTGAATACGGGTCATGGAATAAATCTGAAGGAAGCACCTGAATATACCAAATCAGGAAAGAATAGAACAGAAGGCGTTTGATTGCGCGTTTTTTCCAACGGTATTGCTCTCTAAGCCAAAAAAATCTTTCTTTCATCGTTTTTTTTACTGAAAGTAAATGCTCTGTCGCAATGTATTTTGCTCACTTTATTATTCGTTGGGGAAGCAATGAAAAGCGTGGATTCTTTTTGATTATTTAAAAAGGAACTATTTGCAGAGTTTTAGTAATTTCAACAACACAAGATTCTCTTAGATCCATGCGAAAAAACCAACTTTTATTGTGCTTTCTTTTCCTGTTTTCTATCAAATCCGGATTCGGCCAATTGGCTAGTTTCCGGAATTTTTCCGTGGAAAACGGTTTGGGGCAATCACAGGTTTACAGTGTCATCCAGGATCATAAAGGATATTTGTGGTTCGGAACACGCGGAGGTGGATTATCTCGTTTTGACGGTCAGAATTTTGAGTCTTTTACAGACAGGCAAGGTTTGGTGAATAATTACATTTATTGCCTGAAAGAGGACAAGGAGAAAGTATTGTGGATTGGAACCAATGACGGGCTTTCTTCTTACAATGGAAAGAAAATCAGGACCTATAAACATCCCAAGTACCGGAATCATTTCGCAGTATTTGGAATGACCCTGGATTCGGAAGAAAAATTGTGGCTTGCAACAAATCATGGTGTTTTTACAGTAAAAGGCGATTCGTTGATTTCCATGAATAACTTGTTGGGTATAGATGAAGGAACGATCAATGCCATTTTTTCAGATTCGAAAGGAATTCTTTGGCTGGGAACGGGTACGGGATTGCTGTCTTCTGAGAAAAAAGGAAATAAACGGATCTTAATCAATCATGGAAAGCGATCCCGGGTTATGCGAAATGCGGTGACCTGTTTAAAGGAAGATCTCAATGGGAAAATCTGGATTGGAACTTATGGTGACGGAGCGTATGTGTATAATCGGAAAGACTATTACCGGGTTGATTTGAATCACGAATTATACAAGCAAACTGTTTTCGATATTTTCTTTGATGAAGCCAATGTGTGTTGGATTGCGACCTTGAATGCCGGTTTAGTCCAATATGATCAGAAAACAAAAGAATTTACAAGTTATACCGAAAAAAACGGATTGGGAAATAACCATGTTCGCTCAATTATTAAAGATAACTGGGGTGATTTGTGGATTGGTACTTCCGGTGGTGGAGTTTCCCAGTTTGCAGGGAAATTGTTTTCCCATTATTCCGTTTCTGCCGGATTAGGAGGAAATTTTATTTATTCCATTTACCGTGACCGAAGTAATAAGTTGTGGTTCGGGACTTCTCAGAACGGAGTGAGTATTTATGATAATGGCTCCTTTAGTCAGTTGAATGTTCAGAGTGGATTTGAAGCGATTAAAGTAAAAGCGATTATTGAAGATGATGATAGTTTGATGTATTTCGGGACTGAAGGGCAAGGAATCGGAATGCTTACTGCGGGTGGCTTTTCCTGGCTGGATGAAACACGAAAATATTACGTCAGGCAAATGGCGAAGGATAAATCAGGGCGTATTTGGGTTGCTACATCCGGCTCCGGACTGATTTGTATTTCGGAACAGGGAAAAAAGGTGGATCGGGTTTCTTTTGATGAAGGGCTTTTACACATGCGATTGACCTGCGTTTTTGTCGATTCACGTGGTTTGGTTTGGTATGGCGCGGAATCAGCCGGTTTGGCTTGCTACAATCCACAAACACGAAGCACCAAAATTTTAAATAAAGATTCGGGATTGAGTGCCGATGCAGTGCGGACAATTATCGAGGATTCGAAGGGGCAAATTTGGGTTGGAACCGCAGGAGCAGGAATTAATTGTGTCGCGTACGGGGCAAAATTGAAAGTGCTGAAGAAAATCAGCATCGAATCAGGAATGCATTCTTCCAATGTGTACCTGATGGTCTTTGATGCAAACAAGAACCTGATTGTTGGTTCGGAATCGGGATTGGATATTTTGGACCTGAATGAAACGAACCAGATAAAAAGTATTAAACATTATGGTAAGAGTGATGGTTTCCTGGGAGTTGAAACTTGTCAGAACAGTGTTTGGAAGGACAAAGACGGAAAAATTTGGTTCGGGACCATTAACGGGGCAAGTTGCTACAATTTGTCAAACTTGCAAGTGAACCGGACAGCCCCGATCTTAAGCATCCTGGATGTCCAATTGTTTTACGAATCGCTTTCAAAAACACGTTATAGTGATGTGATTTTACCCTGGAGCAGCTATAAAATGTTGTATTTGCCGTATGATCAAAACCATTTAAGCTTTTTGTTTAAAGGAATCAATCTGAAGAATCCGGAAGGTGTTGAATATTCCTGGAAGATGAGTGGTTTTGAAAACAAATGGTCACCATGGACTAAAGAGCAACGGATTGTGTACTCGAATATGTCACCGGGAAAATATACTTTTCTCCTTCGTTCGCGGAATGAAGATGGGTTTGTTAATCCCACTCCCGAATCTTTTTCATTTATCATTGCACGACCTTTTTGGCTTACTACCTGGTTTATGTTATTGCAAGTGATTACCGGCGGGCTGTTGATTTGGTTCATTATTCGTGTTCAAACTATTCGCATTCGAAGAAAAGCGAAGCAGGCACAGAAAGATGCAGAGTTTGCACGAAACTTATTGGAATTGGAACAAAAAGCCTTGCGCTTGCAAATGAATCCACATTTTATCTTCAACGCATTGAATTCGATCCAGGGCTTGATCGGTACGGAAAATGAAACAAAAGCGCGTTACTACCTAGCGAAATTTTCCAGGTTGATGCGCCAGATTTTAGACAATTCCCGGAATGCTACGATTTCCCTGGAAGAAGAAATTTCTACTTTGGAAAATTACTTGCTGATCGAACAATTCTGTAATGGAAACCGCTTCGAATATGAGATTATTGTGGATTTGGAAACGGAATTGAACTTTATTCAAATTCCTCCGATGCTCATTCAGCCTTTCGTTGAAAATGCAATCAAACACGGCTTTAAATACGATGCAGACGATACGCGGGTTGGAAAAATTACCTGTTGGTTCAGGGAAGAAAATGACGGAATTACCTGTGTGATTCGTGACAATGGAATTGGCAGAAAAGCAGCCGGAAAAAATCAGCAGGCAAGTAACGAACCGCAGCATGTCTCAAGAGGGTTTAACGTTACGAAAGAAAGATTAGATTTGTTGAGTACCAATTCGAACGGACATCGCGTAAGAATTGTAGATTTGTATGACGATGACGGAAATGTTATTGGAACGGAAGTTCAACTTTTTATACCCTTGTAAATGATCAAAGCTGTAATTATTGATGATATTGAACAGGCGAGGATTACGTTCAGAAAGGACCTGGAAGTGTATGCACCGGATATTGAAGTAATCGGTGAAGCATCCGGGGTGGTTGAGGGCGCGAAGTTGCTGAAGCTTACCAAGATCGATATTTTATTCCTGGATATCCAGATGCAGGACGGATCGGGTTTCGATCTATTGGATATTCTCCCGGAAATTCCATTCAAGATTATTTTTATTACAGCCAGTGATGCACATGCAATTAAGGCGTTTCGTTACGCAGCAATTGATTATTTGTTGAAACCGGTAGATCCCGATGAGTTAACAGAGGCATTGAAAAAGTTCCGGACTCAGAATCACAACGAACAGGACAATTACAGGTTGTTGAATGAGTCGTTGAAACAAAGTCACAAAGTACAGGAACGCTTGGCCTTACATGCACAAGACAAAATCCATATTGTTCAGATCGCGGATATTATCCGTTGTGAAAGTAATGTGAACTATACCGAATTCTTTTTCACCAATTCGAAACGTATTGTCGTTTCAAGAACCTTGAAAGATTTTGAAGATATTTTGGGTGAATTGGGCTTCTTCAGGGTACATCAATCGCATCTGGTGAACACAAAGATGATCCAGGAATTTGTGAAAGTAGAAGGAGGACATTTAATTATGTCGGATGGAAAAATGATCCCTGTTTCTACGCGTAAACGTGCAGATGTGGTGAAGATGCTGGAGCAGCTTTAAACTTCGGCTACGCTCAGTTTTCTATTCCTGTTTTTTTCTCTTCCAATTTCGGTATCAAAGGTGACTGAGCGTAGTCGAAGTCACCGAATTTTAAACCAATTATCCAAAATCCACGCCGGCCCGATCAGTAAAAATTGGATATCCTTTAAAAACGATGGCTTTTTCCCTTCAATTTGATGTCCGTAAAATTGTCCGATCCAGGCCACAGCAAAAATAATCAGCGAACTTAACCACAAAGGTCCGATTTTAGCCAGGTAGAAGTTCCCGACGATGCATAAGGTCGAAAAGATCAGGATATAAAACGCCATTCTCCACGATAAACGCAGATAGAAATACAAAACGGGAATGAGTGCAACAACTGCCCAATTGACAAACAAAAAATTATCAGAATGAATCAAGCTGATTAATCCCCTGTTTGGAATACTCATTAAAAGTCCTATCACCGAAAAGAAAATTGCCGGAACACAGATGTAATGAATTTTCTTATTGGTTGCATTTTGGTGACTGACAGAGTATTCCGCAAACCATTCTTCCAGAGTTTTCATATCTTTTTTTATACAAGTTACGAAATACAGTCAATGTTTGCAATGACTGTACAATGACGCAGCCTGAATAACTTCCTAAATTTGGGTGTTCCCAAAGATACGAACAGATTTAATATTAATTTCTTGATAATGAATTATTTATATTTAAAAGTCATCCGCCAATTGACGGATGACTCTCATGAATTATCAGGATGATTTAGGTTGTTTTACGATTTTAGTCACTTCCACCCATCTGCCTTTTTCCTGGGCATTAACTGTATGATCGTACATTGCTTCCGAAAATACTGCCGGTAAGTAAAATCGGCCCAGATAGGAAGCGTTGAGCTGGATCTTGAAAATCTTGGTTTCATTCGGAGCCAACTTGAAATAACTGTAAACACGATCATCACGGTAATCCTGGTAGTCAATATTCGGAGTACTTTCTTCATCATACAAGCGCGCATTGTGGATTTCCCAACCGCTTGGCATGATTTGGTTCAAAGCCATTTCACGATAAAATTGATCTTTTGTAGGATTTTTCAATTTGACTTCCATAATGAAATCTGTTCCCTGCGTAATTTTTGACGGATCAATAGAAACTCCAGCAAGGTTCGTATAACTGACGGTCATTTCCAGGTTACTGCGTACTCTTTTCTCTTTCCCGATTTGTGGAACTTTGGTAGTACAGAAGGTCACATATAACTTTTTGGAGGATGTATTACGGATAGCCAGTCGTTTCATTTTGGTCCCGTCGGCTTCGGTATAATTTTTAGTCATCATGCATTTAGTTGCGGTGACTTTTTCAGAATTAAGCTCAAATTGCAAGGTTCCATTATTTTTAATTTTCCCACTGGTTAATGCGAGAATACAATAACCGGCTTCTTGTGTACTTAACCATTGGTTCGATTTTAAAATGTCTGCGATTTCTTTTTCTGTTTGA
>CBFGPJ010000220.1:0-5728 GCA_965650615.1 uncultured Fluviicola sp.
GTTTTCCGCAAGTAAATCGATTTTGTATCAAATAATTTGATGAACTTGTGATTCAAGTTCCTCAAAACTAATGTGATCCAGTTGCGGATCAAGTTCAAGGACTGCCTGGTCGAATTTTAATTGAATTAATACATCTTCCGGAATTGTTTCAATATTTTCAAACGATTTCTGCTGGTAAGCCCGCAAAATACTTTTTGATTTGCTTGCCCAGGAACCGATTGTAACTCCGATATAAAGGATTCCTGCGAATCGCCTGGAGCATCCACCGTAAATACAGGCTTCGTAAAACATCTTGTCAGCGGCCCGCCTTTCTTCATAACTGATAGGATCGGGATTGGTGCCTTCCCCGACAAAATAATCATGAATAATGGATGCGAATCGATAAGGTCCAACATAAGGACATCCGACAGAGCTCCACAAAGGTTTTGGAATTGTGGCCCCATTTAGAAAACTTCCTTTCGGCGCCAACCAGGTTTTTCCGGAGCTGTCAATGAAGCCGAAATCTTCCATCAGTTTCATGTTCCTTTCTCCTTCCCATAAAGTAAGTGGTATTCCAATAAATTGTTCCATAAGTAAATAGTGTTGATGCTTTAAAGCTATTAAAAATTAACAGTTTACAATGGGTTCTTGCGTTTTTTTCTTCAGGCAAAAAATGACTGGCAAAATGATCCTTTTTTCCACAATCAAACATTTACTACCACTTTTTACCACCAATTCAAAAAAGCGTAAAAATTCAGTAAAAACAGGAGTTTTCAATAATTTTATGTAACCTTGTGTAAGTTGATTACGTTAGAAGTTATCAACAAAGTATAATTTAGTGGTAAAAAGTGGGTGATTCTCCCTAATTTTACCCATTATTAATAGCTATGGCTGGACTTGTCGGAGAATTTGAGGTGAAGCTGGACGGAAAAGGAAGATTTCTTTTCCCTGCCGGTTTGCGCAAACAACTCTCTCCGGAAGCTCAGGAACAATTCATGTTGAATAAAGGCTTTGAAGAATGTTTGACGCTTTACCCCATGAACGAATGGGAAAAGTTGTCAGCGAAATTATCAAAGCTGAATTTGTTCAAACCACAGAACCGAATGTTCTACCGTTTGTTCCATCAGGGGGCAAAACAAATCGCACTGGATAATGCCGGTCGCGTTTTGATTCCGGTAATGCACATGGAGCGTGTTGGTTTGGATAAGGATGTGATGCTGATCGCATACAACGACCGAATTGAGATCTGGGATAAGTCCAAATACTTCGAGTTGATCGATGGGAACATGGCTGATTTTGCTGATTTGGCAGATGAAGTAATGGGTGATTTGGGGAATGATGACGAATAACGATGCGACATACCACGTGCCTGTCATGTTGCAGGAGTGTCTTGAAGGTTTGAGTATTAATCCGGATGGAATTTACGTTGATGTTACCTTTGGTGGTGGCGGTCATTCCCGTGCGATTTTCGAAAAACTTTCTCCAAAAGGCAAGCTGATTGTTTTTGATCAGGATCCGGATGCGCGTGGAAATGCATGGGAAGCTCCGAATTTCCATTTTGTGGCAGCCAATTTTGCTTTCCTGAAAAATCATTTGCGTGTTTTGGGTATTCCGGCTGTTGATGGAATTCTTGCTGACCTGGGTGTTTCTTCCCATCAGTTCGATGATGCTAAACGTGGTTTTTCAATTCGTTCCAACGAAGCTTTGGATATGAGGATGAACCAGGCTGGAGATTTTACAGCTGCTAAAATTGTTCAGACTTACGATGAAGAGCAATTAGCTGCAATTTTCAGAAAGTATGGTGAATTGGATCATCCATTCAAAACGGCTGTTGAATTAGTAAAAGCACGAAATAAATCGAAAATCAAAACGACGGGTGAGTTAATGGAGGCCTTGATGCCGGTTGCTCCGAAGTTTAAAGATCATAAGTTTTTTGCGCAGGTGTTCCAGGCGCTTCGCATTGAAGTAAACCAGGAAATGGATGTGCTGGAGAAATTCCTGTTGCAAACCGCTGAGGTATTAAAGCCGGAGGCGCGTTTGGTTGTGATGTCGTATCATTCATTGGAGGATCGTCTGGTGAAAAACCTCATGAAACGCGGGAATCTGGATGGTTCGATCGAAAAGGATTTTTTTGGAAAGGTGTTGAAGCCTTTTGAGGAGGTGAACAGAAAACCGATTCTTCCGACTGAGGAGGAGATCCAGCGGAATACACGGGCGCGTAGTGCGAAGTTGAGGATTGCTAAAAGAGTGGCTGATGGAAAATGAGTACAGAGAACGGGAGGATGTGAATCCGATGGATGCTGTACGGGGCAAGTCAGCTCGCACAACTTATTCCACAGAGATTCCGGGTGAAAAGACTGGTAAAAAGAGTTCGAAAAAGAAGGTTTCAGCAAATGCGGGCCCTAAAACGAAAACTGCGGCAGCAACGGCTAAGCCAAAGCGACAAAATATTTTGATCCAGGTATTGAATGGAGAAATTCTGACAAGGGATTTTGTGTTGAACAATCTGACCTTCATTTTCTTCATTTTGCTGCTGATGATGCTCATGGTTGCGAAAGGTTATTACGGAAAGCAATTGCAAAAAGATATTACGGACCTGCAGGCGGAAGTAGATGCGGAAACTGCTGAATATATTGAGAACAAGGCGCGTTTGGAGGAATCCACCTCGCGTTACCGCCTGGTTCAGGCTTTGGAGAAGAGAGGGTTGAAAGAGACGGTTAACCCGGTGAAGGTGATACGATTAAAACAAAAAGACAATGAGTGATAAAAAAGACTTGATGTGGCGGGCTTACCTGGTTTACATAGGTTTTTTCATTGCCTTGATTGTGGTGATTGTGAAAACGATCATGATCCAGTCGGAAGGGAGTGCTTCATTATTTACGGCGACAAAAGAAAAAATTCCAACCCGCGCGGTAAAAAAATACCCGCGTCGCGGAGAGGTGTTGGACCGAAATTATACGCCGTTGATTACTTCGGTGTCGTTCTTTGACATACACATGGATCCTACAGTTGTGGATCAGGAGGTTTTTGATAAGGAAATCGGTGCTTTGTGTGCCGGATTGAATAAGGTGTTCCCGGAAACTTCTGCACGTGATTTTGAAAATTACATCCGGAAAGGAAGAGCGAGGCAGAGAAGGTATATTACGATCAAGCTAAAAGCAACAAATGAACAAAGGCACCGCCTGGAAGAACTTCCGATTTTCAATTTGGGGAGGAATAAAGGAGGTCTGATCGATACGGACGAGACCATTTTGAGAAAACGTCCGCATGGAGAAATCTTAAAAAGGACCTTGGGTTATTATCAAAATAATGGGAATTCGAAAGAATTGCGTGTGGGGATCGAAGGTGCGTTCAATGAGGTTTTAGCTGGAGAACCAGGTGAAGAGGTCGAACAGCGTATTTCTTCAGGTTGGAAAAAGACGGGTAAAATGATTCGCGAACCGATCGAAGGTGCGGATCTGATCACCTCAATCGATATGGAAATCCAGGAGGTGGCACATTCCGAATTATATCGTCAGTTGAAGAACCAGGGGGCTGCCAGTGGTTGTGTGATCGTAATGGATGTGAAAACGGGTTTTGTTCGTGCAATGGCAAATTTGCAGATGGCTTCTGACGGTGAATATTACGAGCTGTATAATCACGCGATCGGTACCAAGGAAGTTCCGGGGTCGACGTTTAAGCTGGCTTCATTAATGGCTGCTTTGGAAGATCAGAAGATCAGCCTGGATGATACAGTGAATGCGGTTGGTGAATATCACTTTTATGACCTGAAGCTGACAGATTCTAATCCGTACGGCTATGGCCGGATTACCATTCGCAGGGCTTTTGAATTGTCTTCCAACGTAATAGCGCGGGTGATCAATAATGCTTATCGCAGAGAACCGCAGGTGTTTATCGATCGTTTGCGGACATTCGGGATCGGAGATTCGTTGGGGGTGGATATTAAAGGGGAGCCCCGTCCGTCACTGCCTGCTCCGGGGACAAGAGGCTGGTCCGGAATTTCGCTTCCCTGGATGTCGATTGGTTATGAAGTGCGTCAAACTCCTTTGCAAACGCTGGCTTTCTACAATGCAGTTGCGAATAACGGAATATTGGTCCGTCCGCAGTTTGTAGAACACATTCGCCGTGGGCAGCGAATTGTAAAGACTTTTAAACCGGTTGTTCTTCGTCCGAAAATCTGTTCGGATAAAACATTACGACTGATGCAGGAATGTTTGAAAGGTGTTATAAAGCGAGGGACAGGAAGTGCTTTGAAATCGGCTTTGTTTGATATCGCGGGAAAAACAGGAACGGCAGTTGTACAAAATAAGGACGGTCGTTATGGGGAAGACGGGAATAAAACCTATCAGGCGTCTTTTGTGGGATATTTTCCGGCTGACGAACCGCTTTACTCGTGTATTGTAGTGGTAGCTGCTCCCTCCAAAGATATTTATGGAGCAACGGTTTCGGGAACAGTGTTCTCTGCCATCGCAAATAAAGTGTATTCCAACTCTTTAAACTACCACAAAGCAATTAATGAGGAGAAAAAGCGAGTGAAAGAAGCTCCGCTGATCAAGGATGGAAATATTAATGATTTGTTGGTTGTTCTGAAACGTTTGCATTTGCCTTATCAGATGGATGCTTATAGTGAATGGTCGCGCGTTCGGACTTCGGAATCACACATCTCAATCGTTCCCCGGAAGATCTCTAATACAACTGTTCCGAATGTTTCGGGGTTGACTGCCAAAGATGCGGTTTACCTGATTGAGCGTCTGGGGATGCATGTGTATATACGTGGAAGCGGAAAAGTAGTAAAACAAACAATTCCTGCGGGATCACCAGCGGTGGCCGGAGGATTAATGGAATTAATATTGGAATGAAAACAGTCAATGAAATAGTAAAGGCAACGAAAGTTACTCAGTGGATCGGACCTGCTGACGTGGAGATCTCTGCGCTTGTTTCAGACTCCCGAAAGGCAACTCCGGGAACGCTTTTCGTTGCAGTGAAAGGCACGCAGGTGGATGCACATGATTTTATTCCACAGGTAATAGAGAAAGGCTGTACGGCAATTGTTGCAGAAAGAGCTGTTGAAGTTCCGGCTCATGTAACGATAGTCGTTGTTCCGAATACAGCTTTGGCCTTGGGAGAATTGGCGCATGCGTTTTACGACTATCCTTCCCAATCTTTACAGTTGGTGGGAATTACCGGTACAAATGGTAAAACAACAACAACAACGCTTTTGCACGATTTGTATACCGGGTTGGGATATAAAGTAGGCTTGCTTTCAACGGTGGTGAATTTAATCGGGAAAGAAGTAATTCCTTCTACGCATACAACTCCGGACCAAATTGCTTTGAATGCATTGTTGGCAGATATGGTTGCACAGGGATGTTCTCATTGTTTTATGGAAGTGAGCTCACACGCAATTTCTCAGCACCGCATTGCGGGGTTGGTTTTTAAAGGCGGCGCGTTTACGAATATAACGCACGATCATTTGGATTATCACGGAACGTTTAAAGAATACATCGCAGCAAAGAAAACCTTCTTTGACGAATTAGGCAAAGACGCTTTTGCTTTGGTCAATGCAGATGATAAGAATGGGATGGTGATGGTTCAGAATACCAAAGCCAAAGTTTCCACTTTCGCCCTGAAAACACATGCCGATTTCAAAGTAAAAGTGTTGGAAAACAGCTTCAGCGGGTTGTTGCTGACCGTAAACGGAATTGAATTGTGGACGCGTCTTATCGGGGATTTCAATGCGTACAACATT
>CBFGPJ010000221.1:0-5711 GCA_965650615.1 uncultured Fluviicola sp.
ATCGATGAAAGCTTTCATCTGATTCTTCTGTCCAAAAGAATTTGAAGCAAGAAGCAATAAAGTCAAGATCACCAAAAGTGGCTTTTTCATAATTCAAAAATAGGTAAGGTAAAGTTAATGAATTTGGAGGGATTAACCGAAAAGGAATGCCTATAAAAGAAAAATCATTGATTAAACGGTACTGATTCTCAGGTAACAAGTAAATAACTTTTGATTTTTTTTTGCTTAACACTTGTCAAAAAGGAAAATAGCACTACTTTTGTCGCGGAGAGTTGGCAGAGTGGTCGATTGCGGCGGTCTTGAAAACCGTTGTACCGAGAGGTACCGGGGGTTCGAATCCCTCACTCTCCGCACGACATTGAACCCATTTCAGCATTGCTGGAATGGGTTTTTTCGTTGATTTCATTTGACAAAGTTCTACTTTGGCAAAATGAAGCGACGAAAAAAGATTTCTCGAAGAGAAATGGGTTCAAGGTCGTAAGCCTTCCCAACCGGGATCTGTAATCCCTCACTCTCCACCAGAGGTGGACACGGTCCGCAGGAAATTGAATCCCGACATGCATAGCATCGTCGGGATTTTTTGTTTTTATTGGTCACAATTGGTGGACACGTGATTAATCACGTCCTTGACATCATTGCACGCTATATTTCCCGTTTGAATCAACCGACATTACGATGTTTCCCGTCCAGCAGGTGCAATAGATTTCCTTTTTCACATCGATCGTTTCCGGGGTCATTTCTTCTTTCGGATAAGCATGCACTTTTATGGCCTGATTCCGTTTGGTCATGGAAGCTTGATTGTTGAGGAGTTCTACGGTCATTTTTCTCGGATGTCCGTGGTCCCAGGCCGAACCACCATTTCTGTGTGTGCTGTCTCCGGCACTGATGACAGCCAGTTTAGGGCTCATGACATCCAGGAACTCCTTACTCGTTCCGTTTTCAGCACCATGATGCCCGACATGATAGAAATCGACATCAAATAACGAAAGGTTGTTGTGGTATTTTGCCGTGAGGTATTCCATTCCTTCTACTTCCAGATCGCCGGTAAACAACAATGATGTTTTTCCATAGATCAATTTGGAAACAATGGAATTGTTATTCGGATTTTTGAAGTGAGAAGGAGAGAATTTATGGTTGTTGATAGTTTGCGGGCTTTTTATCAAAACTTCCCCGGAATACAAGCAGAGTTTTGGGACTGTAGTTCCCGCATTAACCAAACCTGAAAGGTTGATTTCAAATCCTTTTGGCATCAGACTGTCCATTACATGATAGTCCATGAATTCCAATTTGATCTTCTCATTTTTGGCTGCCTTCTCGATTTCTTTCGTGAGCTTGAATTTGGAAGTGATGATCCGCTTGATGGTATAATTTTTTGACAGATCCGTTATCAGGCTGATGTGGTCATAATGATTATGTGTAATAATCAATACATCGATCGTTTTTTTCAGGTCGGTTCGCCGGGTATAAAATTTCGATAAATAATCGTTGAATGAAGTGCGGCTCGTGTTGATACTTTTAAGCTCTCCACCGACATCAATCATAACGGCTCCTTTACTGAATTCAAGTAAGGTGGCATCTCCCTGGCCAACGTTGATGAAATGTGCTTTGAAATCGTCGGCTTTTACCTGAAAGGTAAATACCAACAGGGTCGTAAATAGTAATTGTTTCATGTTGAGGTTTTAAGCCGACAAAATAACAATTTATTCGGATACACTGATCAGGTATATAAAACCTGACAATTGGCACAGAAGAAACTGCGGCGTTTTTTGAGGCCCAAATGTTGCTTTTTAGTCATAGGCAAGTTGCAGCGCAGACACCAATTTTTGGTATGTGCCAGCCAATGTTTTTTCAGTTCGTATTTCTTTTTCCATTCTAAAAATTGAAAACTATAGATCCGCGCTTCTTCGATCAGTTTATTCAATTTTACCGCAGGTAATTTTCCAGTCACTGATTCGGGGTGAACTTTGATGCGGTACAATACTTCATTTTTGATGATATTCCCTACACCGGAAAAGATATCCTGTTCCAAAAGTGCATCACAAACCAGCATGTTGGGACGTTCTTTGAGTTTTGCTTTGGCTTTTTCTGAGTCCCAGGCATCATTCATTACGTCTGCCCTCCAATCATAGTGAGAATCCAGGTCGCCTTCCAGGAATTTGACCGAACAGGAGTAAAAATTCAATTCACCGTTTTCAAATACGAAAGAAAGACGCGGACTCGTATCCGGTTTTTTTTCATCAATCCGGTAACTGCCGAACAACAGGAAATGAATACGTACCGTAAATCCGGTAAAGCAGATGAGGAAATGTTTGCCCCAGCTTCTGAACTCCAATACCTTTTGTCCGAGCATGCGCGACTGATCGATTTTGCTGTTCCCGCTTACTTCGAGAATTTTTTTTCGTGTAAACTTTTGGACTTCTTCTTTTAAAATGACTATGGATGGACCTTCAGGCATACCTTTAAATTTCCACTTAATTTGATAAGATCCGCTTGGATTTGTGTTGTATGATAGCCCTGAAAAATTGCAGGATTTACAGTTTTAAACCGTTTCTATCGGCCTTTTTGTATTTTTAATCAATAAAAGACAGGATATGACACCGAGGGAAGTTTTGGAGAAGTGGATCGATTTGTTCAACCGGGCAGATGGTGAAGGTATTGCTGAGTTGTACGCAGAAAACGCGGTCAATCATCAGGTTGCAAATGAACCTGTTATCGGTAAACAAGCTATTAAAGAGATGTTTATGCGGGAGTTTGCAAGTGCCGAGATGGTTTGTCAGCCGGAGAATATTTTTGAGGATGGTGAATGGGCGATCCTGGAGTGGAAAGACCCGAAGGAAATGCGCGGCTGCGGCTTTTTTCATGTGATTGATGGTAAAATTGTTTTCCAGAGAGGTTACTGGGATAAATTGTCTTTTCACCGGTTATACGATATTCCCTTAAGTATTCACTGATAGATGAAACGGACCGAACTAATTGAACTGATCGAATCCAATAATCTGATTGAAAAAGAATTGACGATCGAACGAAATGCCTTTCTAAAAACCGAAGGGAGTATCGATACGCAGATCTATTATGTAGAAGAGGGGAGTTTGCGCGTTTACGTTATGGACGAAAATGAGGAACGGACCATTCGCTTCGGTTATCAAAAAAACATCCTGGTTTCATTGGATTCGTTCCTGACTGAAAAACCTTCCGAATTTATCATTCAGGCTTTGAAGAAAACCCGTGTAAAGATCATTCCCAAGAAAGGATTTATGGAGTTCATCTACCGGGATGAAAATGGCCTGAAACTTTGGACAAAAATCCTGGAAGATCTGGTTATCCAACAAATAGAACGTGAAAAGGATTTGTTGATCGCGTCTCCGAAAGAACGCTATGAGCGCGTGTTGAGACGAAGCCCGGTCCTGTTCCAGGAAATTCCCAACCGGCATATTGCAAATTATTTGCGGATGACACCCGAAACACTTTCGCGTTTAAAAAAGTCTTGATTTCAATCAATGTTTTTGGCAGGTTAATACCTGACCTTTGTCAAAAATAAAAGGGAATGAAAATACAAACCGAAGCATTGATAGTTGATTTGGCAAACAGGACGCAGCAGTTAATCCGGGAAGCGGAAAGCCTCAAAGAAAAACCGGAAGAACAGTTGAATTACAAACAGCAGGCTGAAAGCTGGAGCGTTTTGGAATGCTTGGAACATCTGAATTTATACGGACGCTTTTATATTCCGGAGATCAAAAAACGAATTGCAGAAAGGAAGGGGAAAGAAAGCACTGTTTTCAAAAGTGGCTGGCTGGGGAATTATTTTGCCAACAGCATGCTCCCGAAAGAGAAGTTAAATAAAATGAAGACCTTTAAAAATATGAATCCGTTGAACAGCCAATTAGATAAACGGGTTATTGATGAATTCATATCACAGCAAAAAGAAATGCTGATCTTACTGGAAGAATCC
The DNA here is from genome assembly GCA_965650615.1 of uncultured Fluviicola sp. Taxonomy (GTDB): domain Bacteria; phylum Bacteroidota; class Bacteroidia; order Flavobacteriales_D; family Crocinitomicaceae; genus Fluviicola. Next base: position 3,950 of record CBFGPJ010000221.1, read on the forward strand.
CGCAAGGTGAGTTTGAATAAAACGAGGACCGCAATCAGTATTTCTAAGCTGATCAAATTGAAATTGGGAGATACCTTCCGTTTTGTGATCTATCACAATCAGCGGCATATGGTGCAAGCACTTCGGCTACGCTCAGTGGCCTAGCACCGGGATTAGTGGGTGACTGAATGCTTGCGCTAAAGCTTCAGCATAAGCGTAGCGTAGCGTAGTCGAAGTCACCCGATCCGTGTTCCGTTCTTAACTGGTCTTTCCGGTTGGAGTAAAGTGACTTCTTTGTTTTCGCCAATTCCACCCAGGATCAAACATTCACTCATCATGTTGGCAATTTGTTTGGGTGGAAAGTTGATCACGGCAACAGCTTGTTTTCCAATCAGTTCTTCGGCCGTGTAAAGTGCAGTGACCTGCGCAGATGTTTTCCGCAGACCGAATTCTCCGAAATCGATCGTGATCTTATAGGCCGGGTTGCGGACTTCTGCAAAGATTTCTGCTGAAACAATCGTTCCGACACGCATTTCCACATGCATGAATTCATCCCAGGTGAGGAAATTATTTGTTTGATCCATTAATTCTGATTTTTCCAGCCATCATTTTGACCGGCAGATTTTGCAAATTCAAAATTAGCACAATGTTCTAAACCGCTTCGGCATCGGAAGAAAAGAACATGCGCCCGATATCGATATAGGTTGCTTCATGAAATGTTTCCAACAGGGCTGTATATTGATCGACGGAATTTTTTACCTCATTTAGTGCATCCGGGTAGGGAAGTGTTAGGATCTCATTTTCGATCTTTCTTTCCGGATTTAAAACCCGGCACAGGAATACCAGTTCCTCGTCCCTGATCTCTTTCAATAGCGGAATAAATTCGGGATGGAACGGAATTTCTTCGACATTCAAAATGAGCTGCAATTTCAGGATAGAAAGCAGTTGATCGTCCAAACCGAATTCCAGGCAAGAGACTTTCTCTGCAAGTGCATCCAAACCGAAGACGGTCCGGAGTTGAAATCCTTCCGACATTTTACGTGCACTTGGAGCGGCGTACTTCCCAGCCAGGTAATTGTCGAAATTATGTTTTACCACTTGTTCATGTTCCTGCCATCGTCCATTCCAGGATTTAGGGAATTGAGCAATCATGATCTTCTTGCCAAAGTCTATATACATAAGCGGGTCTTCTACGTAGAATGGATGATTGCAATCTTCACAGGTGAAACGTTGAAAATTGCCGTTGAGTATCTGTTCTTTAAAGGGTGTTTCAGATGAAATGCGCAGACTTGTGGCAATCAATTCCGTACTTTTTTTTCCGCAAAGTGGGCAGGAAACAGCTTGTTCGTGAAATCGGGACATGGCTTTACAAGGTTTTATAGGGCGTGATCGACATTTGTTTGAATATGTGTAAAGGTCGTTGCGTCACGGCCCTGAAGTGCGGATCCATAACCTTGCGGTGTTTGGTCCGGTTGGTAGTATGCCGCATATGCTTCGGCAAACCATTCACCCGGAGCTCTGAACTGGTAATTGGAAACTTGTCGTGCACGTGCTGCTGTATCATAAGAATACAGACTGGTATCTTTTGAATATACATAGGTTTTCCCCCCCACATCATTCCCCCCGGATGATTTCCACGGCTTTTGCAGGTTTACTTTTTGGAGATCTTCAAAAATAGAATCGTTGCGTACAATATCTGCATTGAAAGCAAGTGCGTGATTGTTGCTTGTTTGAGTCATCAAACGGATAACTTCTGTCTTTACATTACCGACTGTTTCCTCTG
>CBFGPJ010000222.1:0-5709 GCA_965650615.1 uncultured Fluviicola sp.
TTGAAGACCAAATCATGACCAACATTTGACGTGAAAACGATTTGAGAATTCATAGCCTCCACGATTCAAAAATAGTGGAGATGACCGTTTTCCCGACTTGATAAATTGTCCTGTTTTAGTAACTTTGCAACTTAAATAAAAAAATTAACATGGAAATTCCAAAAACGTACGAACCCCGTTCAGCAGAAGAGCGATGGTACAGCCATTGGATGGCTAAGGGTTACTTTCATTCAGAACCAGATGATCGTGAGCCGTTTACCGTCGTCATTCCTCCGCCAAACGTAACGGGTGTCTTGCACATGGGACACATGTTGAATAATACTATCCAGGATGTTTTAGTTCGCAAAGCACGAATGGAAGGTAAAAATGCCTGCTGGGTTCCGGGAACAGATCACGCATCGATTGCTACTGAAGCAAAAGTAGTGCAGAAATTACGCCAGGAAGGAATTAAGAAATCGGATCTTTCCCGGGATGAGTTTTTGAAGCATGCTTTTGACTGGAAAGAAAAATATGGAGGTGTAATTTTGCAGCAATTGAAGAAGCTGGGAGCTTCTTGTGATTGGGAAAGAACCGCATTTACAATGGATCCCGAATATTCGGATTCGGTAATTAATGTATTTATCGACCTATATAAAAAAGGGAAGATTTATCGTGGCATTCGAATGATCAACTGGGATCCGGAAGCACGCACTGCCCTTTCTGATGAAGAAGTAATTCACAAAGAGGTTAATTCGAAATTGTTTCATGTTCGCTATAAGGTTGCAGGAACGGACGATCAGTGGTTGACGATTGCAACAACACGACCTGAAACTATTTTGGGTGATTCTGCGATTTGTATTCACCCGGATGATGAGCGTTACAAGCATTTGCATGGAAAGCATGCGATCGTTCCGATTGCAAACCGGACAGTTCCGATTATCTGTGACGAATATGTTGAGATGGAATTCGGTACAGGATGTCTGAAAGTAACACCTGCACACGATGTGAACGACTATGAATTAGGTAAGAAATACGATCTGGAAACAATTGATATTTTCTACGACAATGGGATCGTAAACGAGCATGGATTGCATTATGCAGGAATGGATCGTTTTGATGTGCGTAAGGAAATTGCAAAAGAACTGGACGATAAAGGTTATCTGGTAAAAGTGGAGGACCATATCAATAAGATCGGTTATTCAGAGAGAACAAATTGTGTGATTGAACCGCGTTTGTCCCTGCAATGGTTCGTGTCGATGAAAGAACTGGCACAACCCGCTTTGGAAAATGTAATGAACGGAAACATTTCGTTTCATCCGGATAAATTCAAGAACACTTACCGTCACTGGATGGAGAATGTGAAGGATTGGTGTATTTCCCGTCAATTGTGGTGGGGACATCGTATTCCTGCCTGGTATTTTGGTGAAGGACCGGAAGATTTTGTTATTGCAAAAACCAGCGAAGAGGCTGTTAAAATGGCTTCTGAAAAAGCAGGTAGAGCAATTTCAGTTTCTGATTTAAAGCAAGACGAAGATGTATTGGATACCTGGTTCTCTTCCTGGTTGTGGCCTATTTCTGTTTTTAACGGATTAACTCAACCCGGCAACAAAGAGATCAAGTATTACTATCCGACCAATGATTTGGTAACTGCTCCTGAGATTATGTTCTTCTGGGTAGCACGCATGATTATCGCCGGATACGAATACATGGGTGAATTGCCGTTTAGAAACGTTTATTATACAGGAATTGTTCGCGATAAACTGGGACGTAAAATGTCCAAATCACTTGGAAACTCGCCTGATCCGATTGAATTGATTGAGAAATACGGAGCGGATGGAGTTCGCCTGGGAATTTTAATCTCTTCTCCGGCAGGAAACGATTTGCCTTTTGACAGCAGTCAATGTGAACAGGGACGAAATTTCACGAATAAGATCTGGAATGCAGCCCGATTGGTAAAAGGTTGGGAAGTTAAGCCGATTGAGCAACCCAAAGCATCGATCAAAGCGATCGAATGGTTTAATGCTCGCTTCAACCAGGAATTGGAAAACATCAATGATTTGATGGCGAAGTTTAAAATTTCTGAAGCGTTAATGGCGATCTACAAATTGGTATGGGATGATTTTTGTGCCTGGTATTTGGAAATGATCAAACCTGGATACGAACAACCAATTGATGAAGCAACGTTAGATCAAACGATTGTTTTCTTTGAGAAATTGTTGTGTTTGTTGCAGCCGTTTACTCCGTTTGTTGCCGAAGAATTGTGGCACTTGTTGAGAGAACGTGAGGAAGGTGAGGACATCATCATTGCGAAATGGCCGAAAGTAGAATCCTACGATCCTTCTGTTTTGAAACAGTTCGGAGTTGCAGAAGAAGTTGTTACCAATATCCGTAATATTCGTAAGAAGAACAACATTGCCAACAAAGTTCGTATTGAGCTATTCGTGAAAAAGAATATGGAGTTGGATGCTTCATTCGATTCGGTAATTCTGAAGATGGGTAATCTCTCTTTAATGGAATATACGAGTGATAAAGTGGCGAATGCAAATTCGTTCCTGGTTCAATCAAACGAGTATTTCATTCCATTCGGAGATGCAATTGATGTATCTGCCGAGAAAGAAAAAATGGAAGAAGAATTGAACTATACGAAAGGCTTCCTAAAAAGTGTTCAGGGGAAACTAAGTAACGAGAAATTCGTTAGCGGAGCACCGGAACAAGTTTTGGCAAATGAGCGCAAAAAAGAAGCGGATGCTTTGCAGAAAATTGCCATTTTGGAAGAAAAATTGGCAAGTTTGAATTAATAATTCAAAGAAAAATACAGATTAAAAAGACGTCTTTTCGGGCGTCTTTTTTTATTGTTTGAAACGAACTTTTTTATTAGCTTAAATAAGAAAGTAACGTTTCGAGTATGGATTCACCCGTTTATTTTCATTTGACAACCAACCTTCATGACAGCCGGACTTCTCGCAGAATGATCACTTATAAAGCCCGTGAAAGAAGGTTCAACGGAACACTTCCTTATCCTGAAGTTTATTATATGAGTATGGAAGAGGAAGTTTTGATAGGCAAAGAAGTTTTTAATTTATCTGATGAAATGGATTTTGTGGTCGTTGCAATGAATATTTGCAGAGATCATATGCATTTGTTGATTTGTTGTGAAAGTGATGAGGTACCGAAAATCATGCATCGCATAAAAGGTCGGACTGCCCGTATGTGTAACGCGTATCGCGCGGCCAAGGGGATTAATCCCCTTGACGCGACGAACGGAAAATACGAACCGAGAACATTGAAGGATCGGTCGATCCCTTTTTGGACACAGAAGTACCATTGTAAAGTGATTCACAATTCGGATCAATTACTAAACACCATCAATTATATTCGGGATAATCGGAAGAAGCATGGTTTATCTATCAATCTTGCGCTACAAAACCTGATAGATAAAAACCAACTAATTGCTTCTCCGAATACGGTTGTAAACTTGATATAATTCGCTGTTCTTTTGCTGTAAATACTCAAAATAACGGTCGAAATGCATTTTTAAAATATGTTCGATCTCTTTGATCAAATATTCCAAACGCGGTGCCAATGAAGCATTGTCTGTTTCCGACAATAAATCTAATTGTGCGACCTTTAAAGCAAATCGTGAAAAAGCTCCACGAAATTCTTTGACATTTGTCCAACAGGAATGGTTACTTACGCAAACAGCTTCGATAGCCTTATATGTTTCCAGTTGATTGATCGTTGAACCGTTCATGAGTGACAAAGTTTAGTGTTGTTTCTTTCTCAATTAACGCAGGAATAATTGGATAGTTGTAATCAAAAAACCTAAAAAATCTTAACTGTACCTTTCATGGATTAAACAGTTGTTTTGAGCTGATGAATATTAAAGAACCTCGAACTGTTGGGTTAATAACACACCTGTTTCGTCGACTACCGTTACCTGATGTTTGCCTTTTTGAGGCTGAACGGAAATCTGATGAATATCGGAAGTAGTTCCCACAAATTCCTCATCAATGTACCAGTAAAGCGTACTGTTTTGCCGTGTATGAGCCATTTCAAAAATGACTTTACCTCGTAAACCATTCAATTCACGTGGAATATAAATCCTGGTTTGTTGCTTTGGATAAATGAAACTCATGACATTTTCTGGTTTGTTCGAAGTGCATTTTGGATCAAAAGGCGGAACGGAATGATAGTTCGGATTTTGCTGCACGTAATACTTTTCTATGCTTGGCGGCAAAATGAACCAGGATTTGTGTTTAATATTACTATTTGTTTCACAATCTGCATTCACCCGGAAGGTTCCATTTTGATTCAAATGGACTAATTGATGATACGGACAATTTTTACTGATCAAACAACTGCTTGGAATGGTTTCGAAATGAGTGTGCTCGCAATATCGATTCGAAATTTGACCGCTTTCATTGCATATTTCTACTCGTGTCAGACTACTCAGGGGCTTGGAAAACCATTTTTTAGGGGATTCCAAATTTCTGAAAATGGAAAATAATAATGGTGCAGCTGCTTTTACACCCGTTAAACCAGGTCTTCCTTCGCCATCCGCATTTCCCACCCAAACTGTAACAACATACTTTGGAGTAACACCAACCGCCCACGCATCTCTGAATCCGAAACTCGTTCCTGTTTTCCATGAAATCTTTTGAGAGGATTCAAAAGCTCGCCAGTTGTTTTCCTCATCGGGTCTGTTAACGTCAATGAGTGCATCGAAGGTGGAATAGATACAGGCTTTGTCGAGGTGTAATTTAGGTGCACCTTCAGTGATACCGGCATACCGGATTTTACTGGGAACCGTATTTTGAAGATGCTGGGCCATTGAATTGTAACAGGCATTGATTTCCCAAACAGAAGCTTCTGCTCCTCCAAGTATTAGCGACAAGCCATAATGACTCGAATTTTTATTCATATTCCGAAAACCGAATTGCTTGAGATCATTGTGAAATTTTGCCTGACCATATTCTCGTAAAAGAAAGACCATTGGAATGTTCAGACTTTTTGACAGTGCTTTGTTTGCCGGTAAGGCCCCGGAAAATTGACGATTGAAATTATTGGGAGCAAAGGTTCCGAAACGGGAGGGAAAATCACATAACAATTGTTTTGGGGTGATCAATCCGGATTCCATTGATTTGGCATAAAGCAGCGGTTTTAAAATGCTTCCTGTACTTCTTGGAGCTTGAATACAATCTACATCAAATGCATGATTATCATCGGTGTGGTTCAGATTGCCCTTGTAAGCCAAAACTTCCCCGGTTTCAACGGAAGTGATCAGGACTGCAGCATTAAAAACACCGGATTCATTCATACGAAGTGCATACTGCTCTGTTTCATTGTTTACCATTGTTTGAATTGCTTCGTCAATGGTGGATTGAATCAATTGTTCTTTCTGACCATGTAAAATGCAGCGTTGCAATAAGTGTGGAGCTTCCTGAGGAAGAGGGAGCGGTTTATCGGGAAGTGGTTCTTCCAGGGCCAAATGATAATTTAATTTATTGATATCGCCTTGCTCATAAAGCATTTTTAAAAGCCTGTTTCGTTTTTTAAGCAAGCTTTTATGGTTTTTTCCCGGATAAATAAGTCCGGGAGCATTGGGTAAAACCGCCAGGGTTGCACTTTCAGCCCAACTCAGGTTTTCCGGGGCACGACCAAAATAACGCCACGAAGCAGCATCAATTCCAACCACATTGTTTCCAAAAGGAGCATTCGCCGTATACAGGT
>CBFGPJ010000223.1:0-5700 GCA_965650615.1 uncultured Fluviicola sp.
CCGTCCAGGGAAACCGCCACTCCCGGACATACTATAAAAGGACCTCCTGTAATATTCGCATCCGGGCCCACGAAGGTTCCGGTTCCGCCCCAGTTCAACGTAAATCCGTTGGTTGCATTCGTATTGTTGATCAGAACCGCATAGCTCGTTCCAACGGTCATATTGAGCTGTTGCACATAAGCGTCTTCGATTCCCGACCATCCGATCGCTTCATTTTGATCTGTGGAAGTGGCATTCATCCCCGTACTCGCGTTTCCATTGATAAAAGAAGTAGCCGAACAGCGGATTGCCGTTCTGGGCCCGCAAGGATCTGAAGTACTTAACTGGAAAACAATAAAATCAATATCGTCCATTTGGTTTGAGGGAATGATGTCCATGGTTAGTGTCCCCGCTGTCTGACAGGTCCAGGTATACCAAACCGAATTCGTTTCAAAAATCCCGAAACCGGATAAACAGGTACCTGCGTTTTCATTGTTATTTACTCCACCACTTATCAGGTTAGTGACACTGATCGAGTTTTTATTACACAACCTTCCTGCTCCGTTGCAATCAGCGGATGCACTTGGTGGCGGTGTGTAATTATTAATGCACAACTGGAATGTTCCCCGTTGGGCCGAAGTAGTACTGATACGGATAAAATAGGTTGTTCCCTGCACTAATCCGGAATTAAATAACTGCGAATCAGGTGAACCTCCCGTTCCATTGGTACAGCCACCGGGAAGTTGTGTGAGTGTTCCGGCACATGTACCGGTATAAATGGCAATGCGTGGTTGCTGGATCGTAGCTCCATTTACAGAGATCAGCACATTGGTCCCGATAGCAACAAATGAAAACCACACATCCGATGTAGCGCTCGCTGTCCAGCAGGAGCCCACGGAAAATCCGCTCGCGGTAGATCCTGAATTGGTATATTGTGTGGCGGAAGAACAATAATTGGTGACATTGGTCAACGTCAACGCCGTAGCACAGTCATCTCCCTGGGCTTTTGCACCAAAAGAAAAAAACAGCAGCAAAACGAATAACAGACCTCGTGAAAGAATCAGTGAACGGCTTCTTTTGTTATAGGTCTCATTCGATAAAAATAGAGGTGTGTTTTTCATCGACGTCAGTAATAATCCAGAAGATTAGTTTCTTCTAAGCTATTAACGTAATCAATATGAAGAAGTTGCTTTAACTACGGGGATTTAACGAAACCATATCCCCTCAAATTATTCTTTCACAAATTTAGCCCTAAAGTTATCCATAAGCACAAAATAAACTCCGGGTTCCAGTTCGGAAATACGTATTGATTTATTATTCGAAATACTCGCCGCATAACATTCTTCTCCGAGCAAATTGACAATCGTTATAGTGCCTTCTGCTATTGGAGACTCTACAAATATCCAATCATTTCCCGGATTAGGATAAACTTTTATCTGTTGAGTCTGTCCGTTTTCATTTAAGCTTGCTGTTGAAACTGCTCCTTCCTGCAGAACCAAAACAGTATCGGTAAAAACTCCGGCAGTTATTACAACAAATCCCGACCGTGGAGAAGTATTCGTATTTTCAGAAATAATCGCATTGAAAGTTCCATTTCCTGTTCCATTTGCAGGTGTTGGAGCAATCCAGCTTTCTGTTGCAGTTGCTGACCATGGGCTACCGGTATAATAAGACACATTTACAATTGCAGATGCTCCTGCCGCAACTGCGGTAATAGTATCAGGACTTGTTTGCAAAGGTGAAGCCAATTGCTTCACAATAACCGTATCCGTATCGTTTGCATTGGAAATATAAATACTTGCATATCGGATATCACCATTGTTCAGAACAGCATCAAAACTGCTCCCATCCTGCCAGGTGAAATACCCCTTGTTTCCCGAAACTAAATTCAAATTCAACCACGATTCTGAGCAACTCATGGTCCACCCAAGTTTGGAACTAAATTCAATACCCGTACTTGAACTTGCTGTTGCAGGAATTTCTATCGTGTCAGTAGCTGTTTGTAAATCGCCGGACATCGGCTCAATACCGAAAATATAATTGGTCGGGGTAAATGTTCCGGCAGGATTTGTGACGCTGGTTATGTCGTAATACCCATTATAAGTACCGCTCCATCCAAAATTCAAATGGAATTGGTCGGAACCATTGTATCCATCAATTAAGTAAAAGTGGTTACCTCCCTTTGCCAGAACAGGTCTTCCTGCATCCAGCTCTGCCTTAATTGCTGCAATCCGCTCTGCCAGGGTTGGAAAAATAAAATTCGCAGATAATTTCATGCGCGGGGAATATCCAAAGAAACGCTTCATGGCATCCGGAGCAAAAAAAGAATTGGAACTGGTACCGCTCCATTGCATATCAACAGCTACACCTATTTGATAGAGCATTTTAGCTACCTCAGGATTTGCAGAAGTTACATTATTCGGCATCAGAGAATAATCATATGTCTGAATGTCAAAATCCACGCAGTGCAAAGGATCCGCATCGTTGCAATAATTTCCTCCGAATGTCTCCGATGGGTAGTTATAATACTTGAAAATTTGTCCGATCGCCGTTGAATTGCAACCGGTATATGCTTTTCCGCAGGAACCCCCGGAACCTACCGTTGGACAGTCGCTATTGTAATAGCAGGTCTGATTCCAGGTTGTTGTGAGAAACGGTGCAACCTGGGAAATACTCATCAATGAGATAAGGACCATAAATGCAGTAGGAAGTAGTTTCATAGAAGCAGTTTTGCTTATGACGTCGGCACGGTTAAATGGTTGGAACAAAAATCAATGTAGAGGGAAAAATTTTCACCTTGAATGATTAACGAAATGAGCTTTATTGTAAGATAGCTTACTTCCCGATACAAAACTTGCTGAAGATATTCGCCAGCAAATCGTCTTCCGAGATCTGACCGGTAATACTGCCCAGCCAGAACATGGCCTGGCGGATATCCATGGCTACAAAATCTCCGGTGATGTTTGTTTCCAGTCCCCATTTTGCTTTTTCAAGGGAATCCTGCGTTTTTTCCAGGGCATCCAGGTGACGCGCATTGGTAACAATGGTATCGGATTGTGTATTGAACGAACCTAAAATCTGTTGAGACAACCAGGTCTTCAATTCGCTTATTCCACTCCCGTTTTTCGCACTGATCGGCAGGAACGGAGTTTGGAATTCCCAAGTCGTATTACCTTGATCGGAACGTAGATCGTATTTGTTTCCGATCACCAAAAAATGTGCTCCCGGATGACTTTTCGCCTGCTCATCCGCCCAACGACCGGTTTCTTCGGAACTCATTGATAAATGTCCTTCCCGGGAAGCATTGTCACCGCTGAAATCACTTAACATCAACACAATTTTCGCTTGTTTGATCTTATCCAATGAACGCTGAATACCCAACGCTTCGATTTCTTCAGCTGCCTCGTCCCGGATTCCCGCAGTATCGATTAAACGGAAAAGGATCCCGTCAATATTTAAAGTTTCTTCGATCACATCGCGGGTGGTTCCTGCAATGTTACTCACGATCGCCCGGTCTTCACCGAGTAATTGGTTCAAAAGCGTACTTTTCCCGGTATTCGGTGCACCTACAATTGCCACAGGAACTCCGTTCTTCAACACATTTCCCAATTCAAAAGATTGGATGAGTCTTCGAACGTACGCTAACACCTCGTTTACCAAAGCCAGCAATTCCGTGCGGTCTGCAAACTCCACATCTTCTTCTGCGAAATCCAGTTCCAGTTCCACCAGGGAAGCAAAATGGATCAGTTTTTCTCTCAAATCCCGTAATTCATTTGAAAAGGATCCACGCATCTGGTTCATAGCTACTTCATGTGAACGTGCAGACTCAGAAGCGATGAGGTCGGAAACGGCTTCTGCCTGGCTCAGGTCCATTCTTCCGTTTAAGAACGCCCGCATGGTAAATTCTCCCGGCTTTGCCAATTCACAACCATTTGCCAAAAGCAAACGGATAATCTCCTGCTGGATGAACACAGAGCCGTGACAAGCAATTTCAACGGTATTCTCTCCTGTAAAGCTATGTCCTTCGTGAAAGATCGTAACCACCACCTCATCCAAAACAGAGCCATCCGTGTTCTTCAATCGAACGAAATGCGCACTGTGAGAAGCCGCTTGCTCAAACGATTTCCCGGCAACTTTTGATAAGATCGAAATGGCATCCGGACCCGATAAACGGATCAATGCAATTGCACCCATTCCCGGAGCAGTTGATAAAGCACAAATGGTTTTTGGAGAAAGCATTCTGCAAAATTACGAATTACGAATCACGAATGCCGAATTTATGAAGTCAAAATGTAGGTATGCAATTAATCGCATACCTACTGATTGTTATCTAGTTCTTCACAAAAGCTTTCACGGAAATGCCTGTTTCGTGTTCAATTACCAGGAAGTATTTCCCGCCTTGAATAGAGCTTACATCGATGGATTCAAAACCACTTGCTTTGGAAAGAACAGTTCTTCCCGAAAGATCCAAAACAGTAATCGATTCCACGTTCTTCAATTCACCGAGGTTTACTTTTATTAGTTGGTTCACCGGGTTCGGATACAATTCAAAATCACCGAACGATGCTTCTTCCAAACCGGCACAACTTTGAACGGTAACTGTGAATACGGCACTGTTCGAACATCCGTTCGCATCTGTTCCTGTAACAGTATAGACTTGAGTCGAAGACGGTGTTGCAGAAACGTTTTGACCGGTAGAACTGCTCAAAGATCCCGCAGGGCTCCATAGAAAAGCAACACCTCCGGAGGCTGTCAATGATGCTGAGTTTCCGCTGCAGATAACTCCGTTTGCAGGAGTAGATGAAATGGAAACTGATGGCGGAATTACGACCGAGATATCATTGCCATTGTCTGTTCCAATAGTTACCGGATCCGATGCATCTACACGAATGCGGTATCCGGTCCCACCAGCTAGTCCGCTTGGAATAGTTGCTGAAATACTTAAGCTTCCGGTAGCGGACGAAGATAAGGTCCCGATTGCAGTTGGAGCAGCAAAAGAACCACTGCCATCCGACAATTGAGCAGTGTATACGTTTCCGACATTCACGGTCCCTGTAACTGTGAACGGAACCGAAATATTTGCACTGTTATTGGAACAATAAGTTGTATTTGTAATAGCCCCGGTACCAACGGTAGCCCCTGCCCCGGAAGTTCCGGTAATTTTCAACTCATCGATAGCAAATGCAGGATCGTTCCCCGCAGCCCCATTTTGCCATCTGAAGCGGAATTTCAACGATGCCGTGTTGTCAAACGCCGGTAAATTAATGGATGCATTGGTCCAGGAAGAAACCCCGGAATATTGGCCCGTAGCTGCAGTCCATACAGTTCCACCGTCTGTAGAATACTCTACAACACCGTACGACGTTCCGGCTGCTCCGGCACACAAATAGATAAATTCAAGTGTCACATTGGTATATCCTGTCGTTGAAATTGCAGTTGTTTGCGTTGCACTTTGATTGGAAGAAGAACCGGTATCGAATGATGCGTTACAGATTCCAAAACCGCAGGCCTGCGAATTGTAAATGTGCAGGTAAGCGGAATTTGGTCCGTTAGTTACACCACCCGGTTCATCAGGGGTATCGGGAACAAGATTAAACCCTGAGTTATCCACGTATTCCGAATTCAAAACCCATTGGTTATTACCGGAACCACCATTCAATGTCCAGTTTCCTGCACCCGATTCAAAATTGTCCTGGAAAAGTGTCGTTTGAGCATGAGTTG
>CBFGPJ010000224.1:0-5692 GCA_965650615.1 uncultured Fluviicola sp.
GATCAGAACAATTCCATGAGGTTTTTTGATACCTTCCAGGTAATTTCTCAGATCGTTATCTGTTAAACCTAGTTGTGTGATATTGATCGAAGAGGCATCTTTTCCCAAAATACGCATCACAATCTTCTCTCCATGTAAGGTTGGCAATATCGAAACCCGGATATCGAAATTCTCATATTGGATCCTTCCATCCTGTGGCAAGCGCTTTTCCGAAATGTCCAGGTTGGAACGGATCTTCACCTTGTTGATCAATTCTGAGTATTCCGCTTTATCAATGGAATAGCGTTCAATTAAATGACCATCAATCCGAATTCTGACACGTGCACGGTCTTCATAAATTTCAATATGGATATCACTGCTTCCCAAATGGTTTGCATCTTGAATAATACGGTCTACAAAATCAATGTTTGCATTGAAAACCAATTGCTTTTCCTGGTTTGCTCTTCTGAAAAACTTTCCGAGTGCCCGTTGAATGACTTCTGTATTACCTTCGGTTAATTCCACTGTTTTGCCCAGTAAAGCACTTAATTCTTCTTCTATTGTTGCAAGGTTCTGGTTCTTGTCTGCATAGAATTTAGCCACATCATCCGTTATTTCCAGGGGAATAACACGGTAATGCCATGCCAGATCAGATGGGATCACTTGCTGCAATTCCGCAGAAACTTGTATGTTGTTCAGATCACTCATACTTCTCCGACAAAAGGGCTTATTTTAGTTTGGACCAATAATAGAAATACGACAGTACATGCGGAAATATATCCTGCGTAAGGAATGGATTTCGATGTTTTAAAAAGAGTAAATACCAGGTGTCCGATCAAACTGATGATTGTTGCACCCGTAAAAAAGTAAATAAAGAAGGGAAAACCGAAAATAGGTGTTATTGCCAATAGAAGAAGTACATCACCCAATCCGAAATATTCCTGGAACAGGTTATTGGAGCCGAACCGAAAACGAACATAGATCACTAAAAAAACGATCAGTATTCCAATGAACAAAAAGTTAAACGCGAAATGCTGCCAATTCAAAGTTTGCCATTTATAGGCAAATGCACCGATAAAAAGTAGGGGCGGAGTGAACCACCAGATTTCGCGGTAACGGAAATCCTGATAGATAATAGTTGCCAGAACTGCTATAAGTGCAATTAAAATCATCAGTCTACTTGTGTTTCTTTCGGTTGTCCTTCCTGGTCAATTTCCCAGATATTGTATTTTCCATCTCCGTTAAAATCCTGAACGGCTTCTGCTTTTGCCTTGAATCCTGAAGGTGAAGCTTCAACAATAGTAATTCTATAAAGCGCCGTTCCACCTTCCGTGATGAGTTTATGCGGAATGTAATTGATCTCTTTCGTATCCAACGAGTATTTGGAATACTGCAGGAAATAAGCGTATTGCAAATTGTGGATCATTCGTAATTCCTGCTGTGCTTCCATACTTTTTGTGCGTGTTGCAATACCGCTTTGATTGGGGATCACCAACATTAATAAGATTCCCATGATTGCCAAAACAATTAATATCTCGGCAAGGGAGAATGCTTTCAGTTTTTTATGTTTATTCAATTTCATCATTTAATGACATTACTCAGGTTAAACATTGGCAAATACATGGACACCATAATAACTCCTACAATTACACCAATAATTACGATGATTGCAGGTTCTATAATAGTACCGATCATCTTTGTCCGATATTCAATTTCTTCGTTGTATTGAAGGGTTAATCGATGGAAAGTTTGATCTAATTGATTGATTTCTTCGGCGATCTTAATCAGCGAAATTAATCTTTTATCCAGAATTTCGAACTTATTTAGACCTTCATGTAATGAATTTCCTGCCAGAATCTCTTCTTTTGCAGCCAGAATCATCTGCTGCATGGGGTAAAAACGGATCATTTCGGAAACCAGGTCCAATGCTTTTACCAGTGGTGTTTTTGCTTCAAGCAAAAGTGCCATACTTTGACAAAAACGTGCAATGTAGATTTTTTGGATCAGCTTACCGAAAATGGGAATTTTAAGAATAAAATTTCCACTGAATTTCCGGAACCAATCTTCGTTTTTTTGAGAAAACAGATAAACTCCCGTTCCAACTCCGATCAGGAGAAACCAGAACATAAATGACCCGAAATTTTCTGATAACCAAACAATTTTCAAGGTTAACCAGGGAAGTTCCTGGCCAAACTGCTTGAATACATCTTTGAACATGGGAACAACGAAGTTCAACATGAAATAAAGAACACCAACCGTAATGGAAAAGACGAAAGCGGGATACGTGAATACGCTTACCAGTTGTCGTTTCAATTTTACTTTTGAAGCGAAATAATTGGATAAGGAGTACAATACATTTTTCAATCTTCCGGATTCTTCCCCGATTCGGATACTTTGATACTCGTAGGGAGTGAAATGAGTTGATTTCTGCATGGATTCCGAAAGGGAATTTCCTTTGATCAGGTCGTCCAGCATCGTTTCTATATAACTGCGTACACTTTTTTTCTCCTGTTCATCAATAATTAACTGGAGTGCGCGACGCATGTCAATACCACTTTCGATCAGCGTGGCAAACTCCCCATAGAAGTGTTCTTTGAATTTATCGTTTAACGGTTTTCCCAAAACGATATCCTTTTTCAAAAAACTCGTTTTGCTTACCTCTGCCATGCTTTTGTATTAAAGTAATGATTGATACTATTTATATTTTGCTTTTGCAAGGGATATTTCAATGAAAATTCGGTGTTCTTCCACTCCAGTTTAAAGTTAATCAACTCGTGCTTACCCAGGTTTACCTTTTCAATTGCAAGTGCATTGATATCAAAAAGCGCTTGGTGGTTTGCGGATGAACGACTTAATTTTTCGTCTGTAATCCGGTAAACAATTGAGTTCGTTGGCATAAAACAAGTGAGTTTATCCTCCGATAAGTTGAAGGAGTCGGCTTTTTCCATGTCTTGCCAGAAAGTAGCCCGGAATTGAAAGAACACATTCAGTTCATTCTTAATGACAATCTCCTGCTGAAGGGATTTGTTGAAACTGTTGACGGAAAGAAAAAACAGGGAGATAAACAAGCCGGTAAGGGACAGGACAACTGCCAGTTCCAAAATCGAAAATGCTTCTATTTTAATTGGTTTTCTCATTGTTTTTCAGGCCAGATAAATTCCTGAGTCCAGTTTGCTTTAATGCTGTTCATCAGCGAGAGTTGTTCCGTTCTCGATGAATCCTTTTTGTCCGTTGTTGTCTCAATTGTGGTTAGTTTATCTTTCCACAGATCCGGATCATAAATACTTGAATCAAGGGAGTAAGAAGTAAATAAAAGTGATTGAAATTCGGATTGCTCGATTGTTTCCTGGAATTGAACAGTAGAACGCGCACTTTGAATAAAGAGCCGGGAACCCAATGCAAAACAAATTGCAATAATGGATAACGCAATGGCTATTTCAGCGATACTGGATGCTTTTAACTTTCGAGCTCGCATGAAATTATTTTTTTTCGTGAACGACCGGATATTTCAAGCCAGGCAGGACAAACAAAGTCTTTTGGAAGCCGTTTTGTGGAGATCGTAACATCCAGTAGGTGATTCGTGTAAGAACCACCACCTGCAACCGTTAATGTTTCAGAAGTATTTAAACTTCCGATAATCGAACCGTAAATTTCGGTTGTACCCATATTATAAACAATTCCCGCAACGACCGCATCCTTTTGAATGGTCAACCTGGGTTGTTTTCTGAAATCATATTGCTGTGTTGTCACTAATATCCCACCCAATACGGAACTGTTGAAACCCAGTGAAATGGAATGTGGTTTGTAATTCAATGAAGCAGTTTTTTCGTTGAGAATAAGTGTGCTGGGGTAGTCTAAGGAAACCGAGTCTTCCAGTACAATGTATTCGGATGCATAAGCCTGGAGATTGCCTTTGAATCCCTGTTTTATATAAATTCTCGGAGCAATCAGAATGACATTGCTTAGCTGAGCTTCCCGGTGAACAACCAGTGAATCAAAACTCTGAACGATGATCTTTCCAAAGAATTTTTCTTTCAATTGAATCGCATCCAGTGATTGGTAGTAAATACCCTCCTCTAAAAAGCTTACCACAGTATCTTTCGATTGAAACGGTTTTGGAAGCATGTTTCCGGTAAAATTGGAAGTCGAAATGTTTTGAAACACATTGGATAAGGGAAGTTTCAGTTCTTTTACATCTTCCACTTTTCCATAAACCAATTCAGGATTTGAATAATTCTTACCTCCTATGTAGGCGAGATCAACGCGTTTATTCGGAAGGTATGCAGTACCCTCAATAAACGTTTCACCACATATTCTCAATCCGTCCGAACCATTTCTTACAACGAGAGAGGGGAGAGATTGTTCAAATTCACTTCCGATCAAAGCAGATCTGATAACAGCATGTTGGTTCTTAAATGTTTTACTGGTTACAACGAAATAGGATCCCCACAAGGACTTGTGAATCACGCTCGTATCGCCGCTTAAATGTATGAACTGCAGTGAATCATTTATCTTTACTTTTTGCAAACCCAACTGAATTCCCTGATAGGAATCAAGCAGTAAATGCTCCTGGCCGGTGTATGTGACCTCAATACGTTTTTGGGTGCTGAAAATGAAGAACACACTTGAAGCAAGAAGTCCGATGAACAGCGCAAAAACGATCGCATAAGATATGGCGGAGGCGCGAATCATTCCGTACGTTTTTTCTTTTCTTTCGGAGGAGGGACTGCCCTGGGAGCTTTTTCTTTCTTGGATTCTGATTTTGGTTTTCTATCCTGTTTTTCAGTTTTATCAGTCTTAGATTTTTTCTTAAACTTTTTCCAGAACTTCAGTTTTTCCCAGAAATTACCCATTTTTTGCTTGAACGTAAGTTTTTCCTGGGAAGTGCTCTCATTTTTTGTTTTTTGTTTTTTGATCTTTTCAGGGACCAATACTCCTTTTTTGTAAACCGTTTTGATCAAACTATCATTCTGATCCCTTGCTATTTGGGTTCCATCCAATTTGGAATTTGAATAACGACTTTGAGAAATTAACTTGCCGGTAGAATCGTTGATCGTGGTTAAAACAGTCTTCTTTCTTTTGACAATAGTAGTATCTCTGGCAATAATTTGGGTTTGATTGGATTTGAAGATAATTGTTTTTTGAATGAGTCCATTTTCGTTGTAGTAAAGCTGTTTGCCCGTTTGAATACCTTTCGACCAATTTTCCTGATGGACCAGCACACCCTGCTGATTCCAGGATTTCCAAACACCGTCTTTCAGTCCTTTTTTGAATAAACCTTTTTCTGCCAGTTGATTGTTTTTGTAAAATGATTCATAATCCCCATTCAGTAAGCTGCCAGAACTACCTCCCTGAGTTACCAAAACCTTTTGCGATTTGAACCAGTAGTAGAACTTTTTTGAATGGTATTTTTTTAATTGACTGTCGTCTGCATCCAGGACATGAAAAACGATGGACTTGTCATCCTGTTTGATGTGAAATTTGTTTTCGATCTCAAATTTTTGTGCAGAAATCCAAAAACTTTTTAGCATCAAAAAAGATAGTAAGAGCGTAAGTTTGACTGATTTGTGAATGATATATTTAGTTGGCCGAATCATTTTTTTTTTTGTGAAAATAGTTAAAATATCAAAAGCTTAATTATTTTTACCTCCGAGTTTAACATCTAAGTCAATTATTCACATATGATCCTAAATCACAGAACCACCAAAATATG
>CBFGPJ010000225.1:0-5685 GCA_965650615.1 uncultured Fluviicola sp.
GCTCTATGAGTCCGTTTTTGAAATGAATTGACGTTTCCGCATGAATATTTTGATCTGAATTAATCAATTCAACTTTCGATAATTCATGTTCTGCTTCACCGAAAGTTTCGTACAATTGTTTGTCTGTTAACCAAAATTCCTTCGCAGCCTTTCTGTATTCGATGAAGATCAACAACCCGGAATCGGTATGCTCGTATTCCACTTCTTCCAAATGTTCCAATTGCCTGGTAATCTGCTCTTCGTACTTTTCACCTTTCAGGGTCGAAGTAATAATATCTAACGTAAGTTTTGATTCAATCATGATTTTTTATTGAAAAAAGCGGACTCCAAATTTGGAATCCGCTTTTAAGATTATTCTTCTCCACCTCCCTTAATCCCTCCTCAAGGAGGGAAATGAAAGGCAGTTCTAATAAAATTTACTTACCAGCTCTTTTACGATCCGTCTCTTTCAACAAGATTTTACGGATACGCAAGTTTTGTGGTGTTACTTCTACGTACTCATCTCCCTGGATGTATTCCAAACATTCTTCCAAAGAGAATACTTTCGGTGGCGCCAAACGCACTTTGTCATCTGCTCCTGATGAACGCATGTTCGTCAACTTTTTCGTTTTCGTAACGTTCACACACAAGTCACCTGCACGTGAGTTCTCACCGATTACTTGTCCTTCGTAAATATTTTCGTTCGGGAAAATGAAGAATTTACCACGATCCTGCAAGTTATTCATAGAGAATGGAATCGAAGTTCCCAATTCCAATGAGATCAATGAACCGTTCTGACGACCAGGAATTTCACCTTTATATGGTTGGTATTCCAGGAAACGGTGTGTCATAATTGCTTCACCTGCAGTTTGTGTCAACAGGTAGTTACGCAACCCGATAATTCCACGGGAAGGAATCAGGAACTGGATGATCATACGCTCACCTTTAGGTTCCATGTTTGTCATTTCACCTTTGCGTTTGGTAACTGCTTCTACTGCTGTTCCGGAGAATTCTTCCGGTAAGTCGATAGTCAATTCTTCAACCGGCTCACATTTTTGTCCGTTGATCTCTTTCAAAATTACCTGTGGCTGACCTACCTGTAATTCATATCCTTCACGACGCATTGTTTCGATCAAAACAGACAAATGCAATACTCCGCGACCGTAAACCAACCACTTATCTGCTTTATCTGTATCGTGAACACGCATTGCCAGGTTTTTCTCCAATTCTTTCGTCAAACGTTCCTGGATGTGACGGGATGTCACAAACTTTCCTTCTTTTCCGAAAAATGGGGAATCGTTGATGGAGAACGTCATAGACATTGTCGGCTCATCCAATTCAATTGTTGGAAGCGGCTCCGGATTTTCGAAGTCACAAATAACGTCACCGATCTCGAATCCTTCAATTCCTGTAATCGCACAGATATCTCCGGCCTGAACTTCAGTTACTTTCTTACGCTCCAATCCTTCGAATACGAATGCTTCTTTCACACGGTGCTTCTCTTGAGAACCATCGCGTTTTGCCAATACGATCTGTTGGTTTTCTTTCAATGTACCACGGTTCAAACGACCGATCGCGATACGACCAACGTACGTGGAGAAATCCAAAGAAGTGATCAGCATTTGTGTATTTCCTTCCTCGATCTTACGCGGTGGGAAATAGTTCAAAATTTCATCCAACAGCGGAGTAATGGAATCTGTCTGCTGTTTCCAGTCAGTAGACATCCATCCGTTTTTCGCAGAACCGTAAATGGTAGGGAACTCCAACTGCTCTTCGTTTGCGTCCAATTCGAACATCAAATCGAATACTTTCTCATGAACTTCATCAGGAGTACAGTTGTCCTTATCTACTTTATTGATTACCAGCAATGGTTTAATTCCCATTGAAAGTGCTTTCCCTAATACGAAACGCGTTTGCGGCATCGGACCTTCAAAAGCATCCACCAACAAACAAACTCCGTCTGCCATGTTCAATACACGCTCTACCTCACCACCAAAGTCGGCGTGTCCGGGAGTGTCAATGATATTGATCTTTGTTCCTTTGTAAGAAACGGAAACGTTTTTAGACACGATAGTAATTCCACGCTCACGCTCCAGGTCATTGTTATCCATAATCAATTCTCCTGTAGGACGGTCACGCTCGTTGATTACCATTCCTGCCTCAATCATTTTGTCAACCAATGTTGTTTTTCCGTGGTCAACGTGTGCAATAATTGCGATGTTTCTAATTTCCATTGTTATTCTAGTGATTAGGCATTAGTGATTAGTCAATAGTTTCATCTATCTTCTAACCACCAATACCTGTTTCTTTTTACTAATTACTATTGGCTATTGCCTGATTACTTATAACTATTCGAACTGAATTTACGTCCGCCACCTGAAGAACGGCGATCTGAGCTTCCGCTGCTTCTGCGGTCACTTCCACCTGAACGGCCTTCTGACTTCCCGTAACTGGAGTTTCCTCTGAAACCTCCACCACCGGATGAACGGCGATCACTGCTTCCGAAAGATGACTTGCGGTCTCCGAAACCTCCGGATTTTCCACCGCCAAATCCACCTTTGCGCTCACGGTCTCCACCGCCTCTGCGTTCACCACCGTCTTTTTTCTGAGTGATTTCCACATTTACGGTGTGTCCTTCGTAGTCAGCACCATTTACTTTTGAAAGGATTGCTCCTTCATCTGTTTTGTCTGCTTCAAAGAATGAGAAGTTCGGCATGACATCGATTCTTCCGATAGATGCAGATTTCAAACCTGTAGAGTCACAGATCACACGCAACAAACCACCTGGATTCAATCCGTCGCGTTTTCCAAGACTAACGAAGAAACGTGTTCTGTTTCCATTATCTCTTGGTCCGCGATCTGAACGTTCACCTCTGTCGCTTCTTTCGAAACGGTCTTTGCGGTCAAAACGATCATTGCGATCACTTCTTTCCTTGCGGTCACCACGCTCACCTCTTCCTGAAGTCACATTCAAATCACCAGCACGGTCATAGTACTCGATGAAACGGTTGAATTCAGCAGAAACGAATTTCTTGATGATTTCTTCTTTCGACAATTCAGCAAAATCAGCCATCATTCCTTCCAGGAATGGTTCGATGTCTTTCTCTTTTACTTCCGTATCTTTTACTTTTGCGATCAGTTTATTCAACTGGATCCCGCAAATTTCCTGAGCAGAAGGAATCAAAGCATGTGTGAAATCCATCCGGATCTGACGCTCGATCGCTTTAATCTTGTAAGCTTCACGTGTATTGATCAATACCAATGATTTCCCCTGACGACCTGCACGAGCCGTACGGCCTGAACGGTGCGTATAGTTCTCGATATCATCCGGTAAGTTGTAATTGATCACGTGTGTAATATTGTCTACGTCAATTCCACGAGCTGCAACGTCTGTTGCAACCAACAACTGGATTGAACGCTCACGGAAACGCTCCATTACGCGATCACGCATTGCCTGCGATAAATCTCCGTGAAGCGGTTCTGCACTATATCCGTCTTTTGCTAATTTCTCAGCAACAGTTGCAGTTTCATTACGTGTACGACAGAATACCAATCCAAAAATCTCCGGGCTGGCATCGATCAAACGTTTCAATGCATCGTAACGGTCTTTTTCTTTCACTGAGTAATAGATGTGCTCAATGTTCTCGTTACTTTGGTTTTTGTGTCCGATGGATACTTCCAAAGGATCTGTCATGTAGTTCTTAGCAATTTCAGCCACTTCTTTCGGCATTGTTGCAGAGAATAACCACACACTTTTTGTATCAGGTGTTGCATCAAGAATTTCATCGATATCTTCTTTGAAACCCATGTTCAACATTTCGTCAGCCTCATCCAATACAACTGTCTCAACAGTTTGCAGGTTTACTGCACGACGTTTGATTAAATCCACCAAACGACCAGGAGTAGCAACAACGATCGTTGCACCACGCTTGATATCACTCATCTGACGACGAATATCCGTACCACCGTAAACGGCAACTACTTTAATCTGACGATCGAATTGAGCAAATGCTTCTAAGTCTTTGGAGATTTGTAAACACAATTCACGCGTTGGAGCGATGATTAAACCTTGTGTTTCAGTGGGGCGGTCTGTTACCTTGTGAATTAATGGTAGGCCGAATGCGGCTGTTTTCCCTGTCCCTGTTTGTGCGAGTCCGACAAAATCGCTTTCTAATTGTAACAAGTGCGGAATGGCACTTTGTTGGATCGGAGTTGGTTCTGCAAAACCCATTGCTTCTATCGACTGCAGAACCTCAACTCTTAACCCGAGTTCTTTAAAGGTCATAAAATAAATCTAAAATTTGGCGCAAAGGTACGACCTTTTTTTTGATGTTTGTTAATAAACTTGCAAGTTATTGTTAATTAATGCATTTAGGATGTAAAAACAGTAGGGGTGCGATTAATCACACCCCTACTGTTTTATGTTGTTGACCGTTGATTTACAGCCAATTTTTCATCAATTACGGCTTTCAAACAAGTCGGGCACAAACAATCGGTGATATTCTCCATCGGCATGATCATAGGAAGCTCTGCGCACCAGCAACCGGCTGTATAGCAGGAAAACGCCTTCCCGCAATTCACACACGATTTGTGTTTTTCAAGTGCAGGAACGGTGTAATTTCCATTTAATGAAAGATCTGTTCCCGACAGATGGACCATTTCTTCGTGTTGAATAATTGAAAAAGTATTCAAGGAAATCGGTGAGCGATATCCGGGACCATTTAAGACCATTGTGTGGTATTCTCCCTGTTCACCACACAAATCCAACCCGTTTTCTTCTCCGAGGACCTTCAATTCTTCAATGAGTTTACGGTCCATTCTTTTTCCTGCAAACTGTTTATCCAACCAAGGCTTTTTCACCATCGTGAGAACCACCTCAAAGTTCAATTGCAGCAAGAGTTCCATTACTTCAGTCCTATTCTTGTGCCATAAAGGAAGAAAAGCCTTCATTCCGATGGCTTGCGTCCGTTCGGTGATCCAATTCGAGCTTCCGTGTACTTCTGAAATATCTCCTGAAACCGCGACTGAGATCCCCAATTGGTCTTTCAATTTTTGTAATTGAAGTTCGTAGTTCTCAGCAAATGGTTCCCCGATCTCAAGCATGATATGCGTAATTCCTAAAGATTTGGATTGAAGGTCCATCCATTCTTTCGGATGTGCCCTGAATTCTGTTGATTTGGAATAAAAAGTAACCAAAGCAGTAATGTCGTATCCTTTGTTCTTTGCCAGTTGCAAAGCAAGGTTACAATCTTTTCCACCCGACCAAAGGACAATCGCTTTCTCTTTCATCTGTCCGAAATTAGGAATATTAGAGACAAGAGTCAAGACTGTGAGAATCAGTACCAAATTTCAAGTCATGACTCTTGCCGCTCTTAATCTTGACTCAATTAACGGATAACCAACATCGAGCGCTCCACCAATTGATTTCCTGAATGAACTTCTACCAGGTAAATTCCTGCCGGCTGGCCTAAATCAAGATCCGCGCTGTAAAAAGATGTTCTTCCTGATTTCGAAACGGGTTCCAGGTCTTGCTGCAAAACCAGGCATCCTATTTCATTTCGAAGAATCAAAGTCGCTCTTTCTCCGGTGTTGTCTGAAAATGCAATGTGAACTTTACTATCGGAACTTGGATTGGGATATAACACAAAGTCTGATTCATTTACCTGAACGTATTCCAAAGCCAATTCATTTCTCGTTCCATCCAAG
>CBFGPJ010000226.1:0-5684 GCA_965650615.1 uncultured Fluviicola sp.
TCAATTCGGGAATGACTATTCTACTTGAATCTTTTGTTTGGGCTCCCGCAACAGTTGAGAGTGCCAATAAATAGAATACTGCCAGTAAGTTCTTCATACCAATTTTGTTTGATGACTTCATTATTTGGGCCCGTAAAAGGACATTTGAAATAACGAAAACAAAAATAAGCATGAGAATACAGCTTTCAGTACGGAATTGAAGATTTATTTAAAGCGAAACCCCGATCCCGTATGTACGGGACCGGGGTCGCATTTATATTTAAAGTAGTCGGTAATACTTATTTGAAGATATTGATTGCTCCGCTGAACGTTTTCTTGGTATCCGTATAAATGTCTTTCACACTTGCAATCCAGGAATAAGCTCCGGCCTGAACAACCTTACCGTTGTAGGTTCCGTCCCAAGCTGCATTCGGATCGTGTGTTTCCCAAATAACTTCTCCCCAACGATCAAAGATCATCAACTCAAAATTATATTCATCAATTCCCGAAACATAGAATTTCCATGTTTGATTAAACTCATCTCCATCAGGCGTAAATGCATTCGGAGCGTAGAAAATAATGTCACTGATTACCGACAATACTCGTTCAATTGTATCAACACATCCTTCTGAGGTTTCAACGATCAACTGGATGGTATACGTTGCCACTACACCTTCCGGATAATGGAACGTCGGATTTTCATACGTGCTGCTGTTCGGATTGGAACCAATTGCAGACCAGGTCCAGCTTACAACTCCCGGACTTGATTTATCCTGCATTTTGACCACCGTTTCAAAGATGGTTGTAGGATTCGCCGACATGGTAAAATCTGCTACCGGGTTTGCGATTACATTCGCAATTCCAGGAAATGTGTTGGTCGTTACACATCCTTGAATGGAAGTCGTTACCACACTGATCGTATAAATCCCTGCTGCGGTGTAAGTATACGTCAAGTCCGAATTGCCATAAAATGTACCCAAATCACCATTCCCAAAATCTACTACTACCGAATCAATTTCATCACTATTATTTGATTGGTTGATGAAAATAAATTCACCCGGCAGACAAGAGTATGGAAGGTTGGATACATAACTCGGAATAATTGCTTCCGGGAAGTTGATCGTCATACAAGAATCTGTGCTTGGAGAACCACACGTTTCGGTCAATTCCACACAGTATTGTGTATTCGTTGTAGCCGGATCAACCGTAATTGAACTCCCCGTACCGATTACGGTCCCGTTTTCCTTCCAGGTAAATGTGTAATATTGACTTCCGTTCCCACCGGTTCCCTGAACATTCAATTCAATGGATGCTTCAGGGCAAATGATTGTATCCGGAGTAAGGTTCGTAATCTTCAATGCAGTAGGTTCACCGATTGTGGCAGTAGTTGTAATTACACAACTATTTGCATCCGTAATTGTCACTGTATGCGTTCCTGCATATAAATCATTCGCCAAAGGCCCGGTTGAAGCAGAATTATCCCATGAATAAGTATATGGAGCTGTTCCATTCACTACGCTGATTTCTATAATTCCATCGTTCATGCTGTTACATGTCACGTCCTGCTGGTTGATAATCGTTGATACCATAGCCGGAATTTCACTAACGACCACTTCAACTGTATCCGTACAACCGGATGATAAAGATGTCGTCACCACACAATGGTAGGTTCCTGCTGTTAATCCGGTAGCTGTTTGTGTAGTTTGTCCTCCGGCATCATACCAGTTATAAGAAACCGTCCCCAAAGGCGGAGTCATTGCAGCAGTTGCTGTTCCATCGCTTCCTCCGGGACAACTTACCAAAGTCGAAGAACCGCTGAATGTTGCATTGGTATTCGGAACATTGACATTCACATTTGCACTGCAACCCATCGCATCCGTAATTTGTACGGTATATGGTCCGGAAACCAGGTTGGTTGCAGTTTGGGTTGTTTGTCCTCCCGGGCTCCATAAGTATGTAAACGGAGCCAAACCTTGCGTAGGATTAACTGTTGCGGAACCAACACCACCGAAACAGTAGTCCGTTACCGCAGTTGCAGTACCAGTCACCACCTGTCTCGTGATAAATGTTGTATCACTTACACCACCCACAGCGGCATTACAAGCTGCAGCAGTCAAATAATATCCGGTTGTTCCCGGCGGAACCGTTGTAACATTCAAAACACCGTTATTATAAGGCCAAAGACCTCCGGCTGTACTTGTCCATTGGATACTGTTGTTTGATGTAGATGTAACCGTATAATAAGGAACCGTAGCTACGGAATAATTGGAGGTGTTACTGGGTGAAACAGGAGTAAATCGTTTACCATCCTGGTTCGCGGTCCAAACGCTATTGTTCCTTCCCGGTGTGATCGTAGCAACTGTTCCGGCTGCATTTTCAACACCCTGAATAGCCAAACCTCCGTTCCAACTGGTACAATTCGGTTTTTGACCAATCATCATGTCAATGATGTTACTCGTCTCATAAAAAACAATCGCACCGTAATAACAGGTATTCGGACATTGAAAAGCATTCACACTTTCATACAATACAACGAACTTTCTGTTTGGTGCGGTTCCAATAGTTTGATACTTAATCGGCCCGATTGGTGTTTGGGAAGGATTAATATCAGAATAAAAGAGCATCGCAGAATTCATTGCTGTTGTTAATGTGGTGTTAGGAAGTGTTCCCATACCAACCAAGCTCCAGGGACAACCGTTGTTCGCATTACCGGCATTAAAGCTGATCAAACCATTCGACCCGATCACACAACTGGTATAATTCGTTCCATAAAAATTAAACCCGAAACCCATTGGAATTAGTGCCGAAAACATATCGTCCGACAATTGAGGAATAGTGGTTGCATTGTCTAAAGTAATTCCAGCCCCCAAAATCGGGCCTCCCCCTGAACAATTTGTTATCTGAACCGTTTGACCGGCACAAACCGTAGCATCCTGCCCAAGACACAAAGTCACCTGCGCATTTAAGGTACTGTTTGAAACAAACAACAACGTACATATTAAAAAAATCTTCTTCATAATTACCTTATTGTGTTGTTTTTAAAACGAAATTTTTAAGTGCAGGTTGCTTAAAATGCATGTAAAAGAGAAAAAACAACGAATAAATGCATGAAAGAACTAAAATACCACATAATTATTTCATCTTCAAAACATTGAGGCGTTACTTAACACTTTAAGGAAATCCAAACTTTTGCGCAAAAAAAATCCCGTCTTGGCCAGGCCGAGACGGGATCTCTGATTTATATATTAAATGTAGTTGGTATTTACTTAATAATATTAATTGCTCCGTTAAAGACTTTCTTGTTGTCCCAGTAAAGATCCTTTACGCGTGCAACCCAGGTATAAGCACCTTCTTTAACCGGTACGCCATTATAGGTTCCATCCCATGCTGAGTTCACGTCGTGTGTTTCCCAAACTACTTCTCCCCAGCGGTTGAAGATCATTAATTCGAAATCGAACTCATCGATTCCTGCAACATAGAATTTCCATGTTTGGTTAAATTCGTCTCCATCAGGTGTAAACGCATTTGGAGCGTAGAAAATAATGTCGCTGTTTACAGTCAAAATTCGGTCAACTGTATCAATACATCCTTCCGGAGTTTCAACGATCAACTGGATCGGGTAAGTTGCCACAATTCCTTCAGGGAAATGGAACGTCGGATTTTGGTAAGTGCTGTTATTCGGATCGGAACCCGGTGAGCTCCAGGTCCATTTAATGACACTCGGACTTGATTTATCCTGCATTTTGATTACCGTCTCGAAGAAAGTAGTCGGATTTGCAGACATCGTGAAATCAGCTACCGGGTTTGCAATAACATTCGCAATTCCAGGGAATGATGCAGTTGTCACACAACCCAATTCCGAAGTCACTGTTACATCAATTGTATAAATTCCGGCAGCAGTGTAGATATAGTGAATACTATCATTTCCATATACAACTCCCTGATCACCGTTTCCAAATGTCACCATTACCGAGTCAATCGGATCATCATTGTCAATTGAGTTCGGGTCCAAATAGAAGATCAAGTCTCCGGGCAAACACGAGTATGGCTTATTCGCAGTATAAACAGGAGCCAACGATGTTGGGAAATTAATCATCATACAGGTGTCTGTACTTGGAGAACCACATACTTCTGTTAATTCCACACAATACTGTGTATTTGTCGCAGCAGGATCAACTGTAATAGACGTACCTGTTCCGATCACTGTTCCGTTCTCTTTCCACGTAAACGTATAATTTGAATTTGCAGGTCCATTACCACCAACTCCGATAACGCTGATTGTTGTTGAAGCTTCCGGACAAATAATCTGATCAGGAGTTACGTATGTGATTTGCAAAGCAGGCGGCTGAGTCAGAGTTTCACTCGCTGTAACAATACAGCCATTTGCATCTGTAACTGTTACCGTGCTCATCCCTACATACAAATCGTTTGCTGTTGCAGAGGTTGAAGCCGAATGATCCCATGAATAATTGTAAGGAGGAGTTCCCTGGGAAACAGAAACTGTTAAAGCTCCATTATTTGCTGCATGACAAGATACAGGAGTAATGTTTGTGAAATTTGCAATCATTCCCGGGATTTCAGTTACAGTTACGTTTACAGTCCCTGTACATCCGATAGTTGAAGTAATTACACAAGAATAAGTACCTGCTGATAGACCTGTTGCAGTTTGAGTAGTCTGTGCTGCAGGATCATCCCATACGTAGGATAAAGTTCCAACAACAGGAGCCATATTCGCAGTTGCAGTACCATCAGCACCTCCCGGACAAGAAACCACGGTTGTAGTTCCTGAATAAGCTACCGGATTCGCACCTACTGTTCTGGTAACAGTTCCGGTACATCCATTTGACAAGGTAATTGTACAAACATATGTTCCAGGTAAAAGTCCTGTAGCAGTTTGTGTTGTTTGAGCAGCCGGATCATTCCATAAATATGTAGCAGTAACACCTGCACTTGTAGGGTTTCCAGGGATACTGTAATTCGCTGTTGCAGTACCATTGTGGCCCATCGGACAAGAAGCATTGGTAGATGTTCCGCTGTAAGTTGCATTGATATTTGCAACAGTAACTGTAGCTGTTGTAGGAGGAACCGCTACACCATTCGCAGGATTCGGGCTTGAAGTAACAGTTACCGTATAAGTTCCCGGCGCAACATTATTTACAGTTTGAGTGGTCGGATTCCCTGGAATGTTCCAGGAATATGTATAAGGTGCAAAACCACCGTTTGCCGTTACAGTAACCGAACCTGTAGGCTGGTTACATGTTGCAGGTGTAGAGGTGGCAGTAGCGTTGAAGCTGATTGAATTACAGTTAACAGATCCGGTTGACGGGTTACTTGTATTTGGCTGCAAGCTGATCGTTCCCGGAGATCCGTTGAAATTTGTTACCAATAAGATATAAACTTGTCCTGCAACCGCAGCATTAATATCAACTTGTTCTGTTGAAGAAGCAGAATAAGAACAGTCTACTGTAGGAGTACCAGGTCCGATCGGACAACCAGCTGCAACACTTGTATATGGTCCGTATAATGCAAAATCCACGTCAATACCGGTTCCGCTTGCCGTTGTTTGAGTCAATGTTAAGTGAACACTTCCACTTGTTCCTATTGAAAATGCCAACCAGTTTGCGTTTGGAGTTGATCCCAGACATTGATAACTTCCCATACTCGGAACCCCCGTATTACTGGCATAAGAACCAGCAGTTGAGCAA
>CBFGPJ010000227.1:0-5671 GCA_965650615.1 uncultured Fluviicola sp.
ATACCACGCTGTTCCGAAACTGGACGAATCGGTTTATTTGGTAGCGCAAATTTCCGGCTGGGAAAAACTGAATTTGCTCAACGGAGAATCCAACCTGTATTTCGACGGAACCTACATTGGTAAAAGCTACATCGATGTCAATTCTTCAAAAGATACTTTGAGCTTCTCCTTAGGGAAAGACAAGAAAATCGTTGCTTCCAGAAAACGCAGTGAGGAAATGAGTAAAACACGTTTACTTGGCAATCGCTACAAGTACGAAGTAACCTGGGATTTCACCATCCGGAACAACGGTGGAGCGTCCATTCCGATCATTGTAAAAGACCACTTCCCTATTTCGATCAATGACGATATCAAAGTAAAACAAGGTACATTTGACGGTGCTGTTCTGGATGAAAAAACAGGGATTCTAACCTGGAAATTTACCACGAATAAGGGTGAAACAAAACAATTTAAATTTGATTACCAGGTGGATTACGGGAAAACACAGCCGGTTTACCTGGAATAATCAGCCCTCATAAAACTTCAAAAGCATCCGTCAGCTGACGGATGCTTTTACCTGATTATGAAGAAAAATTACTATTGCTTCATTAACTGGATCCGACACAACTTGTAGAAATCAAAAAACCTTGCAGCGTTTCGAATTGTATAGTCAAACACAGCAAATGTGGCAATATAAAATATTGCTGTAACGTGAAATAATACTCCTTGGAACTTTGTAGTAAGTTGGGATGCGTAATATTAGTGTTTCAGCCTTACGAAGGTAAAAAACGAGACTTGATTATTCAATGCCAATCTGTCAAATAACCAGAATATATGATAAGTGGTTAATTTTCAGTCTAAACGGTTGAATTCAATTATAAAGACTTGAAACACTCCCAGAAATCAGGATAACTTTTAGAAACCGAGCCTGCATTCGTTAGAATCGTAACTCCGTTTGCAATGCTTCCTGCAATTCCAAGGCACATAGCAATCCGGTGATCATGATGAGAATCCACTTCGGCTCCCTGCAATTTTCCGGTTCCATGAATCAGCATCCGGTCATTTTCCAGGTCAATTTTTAAGCCCATTTTTCCAAATTCAGTTCGCAATGCCTTTCCTCTGTCGCTTTCTTTGTGAACAAGCCGGTGAACTCCTTTAATCTCAGATATGCCAGTACATTTAGCTGCCAGAACCACCAAAGCAGGAAATAAATCCGGGCAATCTGTGGCATCAAATTCAAAGGAATGAAGCCCGGAACCATCTACCCGAATTTCATTTTCATCGAATAGTACTTTGCAGCCGGCACTCATCAAAGCTTTCAATAAGGCTTTGTCAGCTTGTAAGCTG
Source organism: uncultured Fluviicola sp. (assembly GCA_965650615.1). Classification (GTDB taxonomy): domain Bacteria; phylum Bacteroidota; class Bacteroidia; order Flavobacteriales_D; family Crocinitomicaceae; genus Fluviicola. Next base: position 1,327 of record CBFGPJ010000227.1, read on the forward strand.
CGCATATTCAATCCTGAAACGGAAATCGGATGGCCCAAAGCCGCTGCAACCAACCAATAGCTTGCCGAACTCCAATCCGACTCAACGGAATAATCTGTTGCCAGGTACCGTTGCTTTCCAGGAATTCTGAACCGATTATTTTCGTTTTCAATGACAATTCCAAATTGATTCAGGGTGTGAAGGGTCATTTGAATGTAAGGTCCGGATTTCATGTCAATCACTTCCAGGGAACTCGACTCTTCACTTCGTGGAAGCGCCATCAACAAACCGGAAATAAATTGGGAACTCAACGAACCATCTACCTGTGCGGTTGTTCCTGTGAGTGGTCCGCAAACTTCAACAGGTAAAAATCCTTTGTTTGTTGAAACCGCACAGCCAAATCGGGGTAAAACGGTATCAAAAAAATTCATTGGCCGTGAAAGCAGACTTCCTGTTCCAGTAAGAATTACTTGTTGATCAAAAGAAGCGCTGACACAAGTGAGGAGACGCAAGCCCAAACCTGATTCACCTGCAGACAATTCCAGGTTCTCCGGGAGTTTCCTGATCCCGGTAATCAAAACAACCCGCTCTTCCTCATTCCCGCTTTTATTCTCATTCTGAACAACAGCTCCCATCTGCTCCACTGCACGTAGCATCGCCATTTCATCGTCACTTTTTCCAATTCCTTTTAAACGGGAAGTTCCGTCGGCTAATGCAGCACAAAGAATTGCTCTTTGCGAATCACTTTTCGATGCCGGAATAGTCACATTCCCTGAAATTAAACCCGGATGAATAACCTGTCTCATTGCTCTTCTTTATCTGAAGAATGATTCATAACCCGTACCTGGTGACGAATCGACTCCTGGTGAATGGCATCCATTACCTGGCGCACAAAACGATCGCTCAATTTGTATTCGAAAGCCCGGTTCAGCCTGGCTGAAATGATCTTTCTCCAATGTTCCGGTTGCAAAATGGTAATATTGTGTTCTTTTTTGAAAATCCCCAGCTCTTCACTTAACTGCATGCGTGCCGTGAGAATATCAAATAAACGATCATCCAAATCACCGATCTTCTCCCGGATAACAGAAATGTGTTCACTATCCAGTTTTTCTGAATTCTGCGATCTCAGGACCAGGGAATCCAAAAGAATTCCCAAATTCTCAGGTGTTAACTGCTGAGCAGCGTCCGACCAGGCGGCATCCGGATTTCGATGTGTTTCGATAATCAAGCCATCAAAATTCAAATCCATTGCTTTTTGAGAAACTTCCAGCAATAAATTCCGGTTTCCGGTAATGTGGCTTGGGTCATTGATAATCGGAAGACCGGGAAGCCGTTCGTGCAAGGCGATCGGAATTTCCCAGTTGGGCACATTCCGGTATTTCGCATGTTTGTAAACAGAAAATCCACGGTGGATCGCTGCTAATTCCGTTATTCCGGATTTCTCCAGACGCTCAAAAGCACCGATCCATAGCTCCAGATCCGGGTTGACAGGATTTTTCACCAAAACGGGAATCTTGACTCCTTTCAAAGCATCGGCAATTTCCTGAACTGCAAAAGGATTCACAGTCGTCCGGGCACCAATCCAAAGGATATCAATACCCGCTTTTAAGGCTTGTTCCACATGTTTGGTATTCGCAACTTCAGTCGTTACCGGAACTCCTAATTCCTTTCCTGCACTCACAAGCCAGTTCAAACCTATTTCACCGACTCCTTCAAATGAATCCGGTCGTGTACGCGGTTTCCAAATTCCCGCCCGCAAGATATCGATCTCACAAAACTTCTTGATTTGAAGGGCCGTTTCCATCATTTGTTCCTCCGTTTCGGCGCTGCAAGGTCCCGCAATGATAATCGGCCTTTTTCCTCCTTTTTGAATGATGCTGCTCATGATGTACCAAATTACCTTTTTTAATTCACTTTTAGTGTCTTTTTTCAGGGAATAAAACAAAAAATCCCGCTCCAAAAACGAAGCGGGATTTTACCAATTAATATCTCTATATGCTTCGAATAATTATACCCGAAGACACCACGAAAATTGTACGAACTGATTATTTTTTTTCATTTCTAAGCACAAATCTAATGTTATTTATTTAACCAAAATGGCAATTTGAAAATATTTTTTCACAATTTTTCTTGGAAGTTTGATTTATCGCGCTATCTTTGCCTCATGATTTTTCAACAATCAATGAAATTTTGGTGGTGTCAGATTACTCAAAAAGTGACTGACGCTTAATCCATTATATCTTTTTTTTCGAGCGGCTTATCACTTGTGGTAAGCCGCTTTTTTTATGTCCAAAAATTTGATCATGACAATTTACACACAACATTATAGCTTTAATTCGGATAATTACACTTCCATCGGTTTGTACTTGTCTTTGCGCAACCGATTTCGCTGCGTTTCGCTTTTGGAGAGCACTGATTACAACGACCGAACAGCAAGTAAATCATTTATCGGTCTGAATCCGATTTGTGACATCCAGGTTTTCAGAAAGGAAATCCTGGTGAACGAAGGGAATTCCGTACATACGGTACCAATTTCCGATCCGCAAAAAATCACTGCTCAAATCCAGGATTTACTAGGCGCGTATTCATTTGAAAACAGTTTTGAAAACAATGGTTTTTTGAGCTATTTCAGTTTCGAATTCGCCCATTTCGAAGAAAATTTACTTTCCGATTCAGCAGATTCAGAACTTCCCCTCGCCCGTTTTACACTTTTCGAATACCTGTTAGTTATTGATCACTTTTATGATCAGGGGACGATCCTGTACAACAGCTTTCAAAACACCCAAAAGAAAACTTCCGGGTTTTCCGAATTACTCCAATTTCACAAGGCATCCGAATTGCCTTTTGAAATTCGGGACGAGGAAAAAACACCTCTTTCCGACTCCGGATTCCTGGCACTTGTCCAACAAGCGAAGAATCACATTTACCGGGGAGATGTTTTTCAATTGGTTCTTTCGCGCAGGTTCAGTCAAACTTTTTTCGGAGACGATTTCCAGGTATACCGTCATCTGCGCAGGTTGAACCCTTCTCCTTACCTCTTTTATGTAGACATGGAATCTTATCGCCTGTTCGGTTCTTCCCCGGAAACGCAAATTCAACTGAAGAACGGACTTGCCGAAATTCATCCGATTGCCGGTACGGTCAGAAAAACAGGAAATTCAAGCATTGACTCCGAATTAGTAACTCAATTGGTACAGGATGAAAAAGAAAACGCAGAACATACGATGCTGGTGGACCTTGCGCGAAATGATTTGAGTAAATTCTGCAACGCTGTAAAAATTGCCTCCTATAAAGAAGTACAGCATTTCTCCCATGTAATCCACCTGGTTTCGAAAATAACCGGCAATACGGAACATACTGCACTGGAATTGTTCAATGGCACATTTCCAGCCGGAACGCTTTCCGGAACTCCGAAACCCAAAGCCCTGGAACTTCTCAAAACATACGAAAACTTCGAGCGTTCATTTTATGGCGGGGCAATTGGCTTTATCCATGCGAATGGGAATATGAACCTTGCGATCATTATCCGAAGTGCTTTGAGTCTCAACAATACACTTTACTATCAAGCCGGAGCAGGAATTGTCCTGGATTCTATTCCCGAAAATGAGCTGGCGGAAGTAACGAATAAACTGGGAGCTATCCGAACAGCCATTTCTAACGCATCACAAAAACAAAATCCATGAAAATTACGGTCATTGACAACTTTGATTCCTTCGTCTTCAACCTGGTTCGTTACATCCGGGAAGAAAATCACGAGGTAATCATTCAACGAAACAATCACATCAATTTTGAGGCATTGGAATCATCCGACGCTATTTTGCTTTCTCCCGGACCTGGAATCCCTTCCGAAGCGGGTCTCTTGTTATCTGTTTTAGATCAATTCAGCGGTAGAAAACCCATTTTGGGGATTTGTTTGGGCCACCAGGCAATAGCCGAATATTATGGGGAAAACTTAATCCGATGCCCGAAGCCAATTCACGGGAAAGCTTCTGAAATACAGGTAATCAGGAAAAGCCCTTTATTTGAGCAGCTTCCATCCAATCTTGCTGTCGGGCGTTACCACAGCTGGCAAACATCCATTTCAGGATCAGGTGAACTGGAAACAACTGCAATCAGTAATGATTCAGTGGTGATGGCCATTCAACATAAAATACACCCAACCATTGGAGTACAATTTCATCCGGAATCGATCCTCACGCCACATGGAAGAAAAATGATTCAAAACTGGTTAAACTCAATCTCATGATTTACTTACAAAAATTGATCAATAACGGGTTCCTGACCCGGGAAGAAGCGCGGCTGTGCATGATCCAAATTGCTCAAAACAAACTTTCAGACGAACAGATTGTTGCTATTCTGACTGCTA
>CBFGPJ010000228.1:0-5651 GCA_965650615.1 uncultured Fluviicola sp.
AATTTTATTTTCCCGCATTGGTGGGAAGGTTGTTTAGTATCCAAGCACAAAGTATTATCTGCCACGGTAGCCCCCTTTGTTAGCTGATTACTAAGGAACGTAAACAATTAAAACAAAAAAGTATGTCTAAAGTAAATTTTGATAGTTTATTAGAAGCAGGTGTTCACTTCGGACACTTAAAAAGAAAATGGAACCCGGCAATGGCGCCGTATATCTTTGACGAGAAAAAAGGTATCCACATTATTGACCTTAATAAGACAATTGCACATCTTGATCAAGCTTGTGCGGCAATGAAACAAATTGCTAAGTCGGGTAAAAAAGTACTTTTCGTAGCTACTAAAAAACAAGCAAAAGAAATTATCACAGATCGTATTTCTGCGATCAACATGCCTTTCGTAACTGAGCGTTGGTCTGGTGGTATGTTAACAAATTTCCAAACAACACGTAAGTCAATCCGTAAAATGGTGTCTATCGACAAAATGAAAACGGATGGTACTTGGGAGACATTGAACAAACGTGAGCGTTTATTCAAAACTCGTCAACGTGACAAACTGGAAAAAACATTCGGTTCAATTGCTGACATGACTCGTCAACCGGCAGCGATCTTCATCGTTGATATCTTGAAAGAGCATATCGCATTGGCTGAAGCAAAACGTTTGGGTATCCCTACATTTGCAATGGTAGATACGAATTCTGACCCTCGTTTGGTAGATTTCCCTATCCCTGCGAATGACGATGCTACAAAATCAATCGCAATTATCCTGGATGCAATTTGCGGATCTATCAAAGAAGGTTTGGAAGATCGTAAAGCAACTGCAACAAAAGATAAGGACGAAGCACCTGCAACTGAAGAAGCAGCTGCTAAAGTAGAAGAGACAAAAGAATAATAACAAAGTAGCCCTGGCGTAACAGTCGGGGCATACATTTGTACAAACATTTAAAAGATTTATAGTCATGGCAATTACTGCGTCAGATGTAAACAAATTACGCCAGCAAACAGGTGCTGGTATGATGGACTGTAAAAATGCATTGGTAGAAGCAAACGGCGATTTCGAAGCTGCTGTAGATATCTTGCGTAAAAAAGGTCAAAAAGTTGCTGCGAAAAGAGGAGAGAACGAAGCTTCTGAAGGTTTGGTTTTCGCTCAAACAAGCGCAGATAACAAAGTAGGTGTATTGTTAACGTTGAACTGTGAAACAGACTTCGTTGCTAAAAATGATACTTACCGTAACTTCGTTCAATCTTTGGTTGATATCGCAATGAAAAACTTGCCTGCAACTTCTGAAGAATTGAAAAGTTTGAAGTACGACGATAAATTAACTGTTGAGGAGAAAATTACTGAGCAGGTTGGTGTTATCGGTGAAAAATTGGATTTGTCAGGATATGCTGTTGTTAAAGGTGACACTGTTGTTGCTTACAACCACCCTGGAAACCAATTGGCTACTTTGGTTGCTTTGAACAAAGGAGGTGAAACAGTTGCTGAGGCTGGTCGCCAGGTTGCAATGCAGGTTGCTGCAATGAACCCAATCGCTTTGAACAAAGACGGAGTTGATGCACGTACAATCGAGCGTGAGATCGAAGTTGGTAAAGAGTTGGCAATCCAGGAAGGAAAACCGGCTGATATGGCTGAGAAAATCGCTCAGGGACGTTTGACTAAGTTCTTCAAAGAAAACACTTTGTTGAGCCAGGAGTTTATCCGTGACAACAAAGTGACTGTTGAGCAGTTCCTTGATTCTACTGAAAACGGATTGACTGTTACTGAATTCAAACGTTTCTCTTTGAGCTAATCCTCATCGGAAATTGAAAATATGGGAATCCCGTCTTGGCTCTGCCAGGACGGGATTTTTGTATAAAAAAGTAGGGGTAAGTCACGACTTACCCCTACTTTTTTCGTATCTTAAGATAATAACCTGATAAGATGCGAATAAGAAAACAGAACCGTTTGAATTCATTCGACTATTCAAAAGACGGAAGCTATTTCGTAACCTTTTGTATTAAAGGCAAAGAGTGTTATTTTGGAAAGATTGAAAACGAACAATTGTTTCATTCCAATTTTGGGGAAATTGTTGTTGGTACCATCGATTGGTTGAGAAATCAATATTCATATATTCAAATTCATGAATATGTTGTAATGCCGGATCACGTTCATCTTTTGATTGAAATAAATCGTGGAATTGTAGAGTCAGTCAAAATCAAATCGTTATCTGAATTGATGGGTGCATTAAAAACAGTTTCATCGAAAAATATTCGATTGAATGGATGTCCTGATTTTGAATGGCAACGATCGTTTTACGATCAAATTATTAGATCACCTTATAATTTTTATCGGTTAAAAAATTATATCATCGATAATCCGAAACGATGGCGTAAAAAGTAGTGTCAAGTCGCGACTTGACACTACTTTTATTTTTTTAAGTCAAATTCATTCCCACATTCCAAACATTTGTAAACGTCCTTCCGGTAGATCGGGAAAATGAACAATAAAAAAGAAGCAATGGCAGAAAGTACCGCACCGACACTTTTCATGGATTTATATCCTGATTCAATTCGGGTAGATTCACATTTCGGACAGCTAATGACTTGTTCGTCATCCGTGGTATAAGGAGTTTCTTCTAATTCCAGCATGACATTCTTTGCATGGGCCAAATCTTCTTCATTGATCTTCAGTTTGATTCCACCCACCAGGTTAGAATACAATGGATTCACTGATACAATATTCTCATCAAACAGAAAACAAGTGATTCCTTCGCTCTCTAATTTGATTTTCAGAATGTGGGCATCGATTGAATTGTCAAATGTTTTGAAAGTGATCAGTCCCATTAAAATTGGATTTATGGTCTAAATTAGTGAATTATTCATCCACAAATCCCTTTTCCTTTTCCGAACTTCAAAGATTCCCACTATATTTGCGCAACTTCTTTCAATAATTATGAAATACCGTCGCATTCTGCTCAAATTAAGTGGTGAATCCCTTATGGGAGATAAACAATTTGGAATTGATAATCAACGGCTTAGCGAGTACGCGAAGCAAATCAAGGAAATTCATGATTTGGGTGTAGAGGTTGCGATTGTGATCGGTGGAGGAAATATTTTCCGTGGTGTTCAGGCTGAAGAAGGTGGAATGGACCGTACTCATGGGGATTACATGGGAATGCTGGCAACGATGATCAACTCCATGGCGCTTCAGGCGGCATTGGAATCTGCGGGTCTTCAAACAAGACTTCAATCTGCAATCGAAATGAAGGAAATATCCGAACCTTATGTGAGAAGAAGAGCTGTAAGACATTTGGAGAAAGGCCGTGTGGTTATTTTTGGTGCCGGAACCGGGAATCCATATTTCACCACTGATTCAGCAGCTTCATTACGGGCAATTGAGATCAATGCAGATGTTATTTTGAAAGGAACGCGTGTAGATGGTATTTATACCGCTGATCCGGAGAAAGATCCAACGGCTACCAAATTCGATGTGATTACATTTGAAGATGCATACAGTCGTGGATTGAAGGTGATGGATATGACCGCTTTCACACTGTGTATGGAGAATGACTTGCCGATTATTGTTTTTGACATGGATACGCCCGGAAATCTGAAGCGATTGATGGAAGGCCAGCAAGTGGGAACAATTGTAAGAAATTAATAGCTTCCGCCGCGGCGGATCAATTTAGATAGATTATGACCGAAGAGTTAGAACTAATTTACGATGATTTGAAGTCATCAAATGCAAAATCATTAGATCATTTAGAACACGAATTGACGAAAGTAAGAGCAGGGAAGGCAACTCCATCCATGCTTTCCGGAGTTATGGTGGACTATTACGGTTCTCCGACTCCCATTCAACAGGTTGGGAACGTGAATTCCATGGATGCACGTACATTGACTGTTCAAGCATTTGAGAAATCCATGTTGAATGAGATTGCTAAAGGAATTATGAACGCAAATCTTGGGTTAAATCCTCAAAACAACGGGGAACAACTGATCATTCAAATTCCATTGTTGACAGAAGAGCGCAGACGCGATTTGGTTAAGAAAGCAAAAGCAGATGGTGAGCATGCCAAAGTTGGAATCCGAAATAACCGAAAAGATGCGTTGGATATGGTCAAAAGCCTGAAAGCGGACGGGCTTTCTGAAGACATGACCAAAGATGCTGAAAATGAAATTCAAAATATTACCAATGGGTTCATCAAGAAAGTGGATGACCTGGTAGATTTGAAAGAAAAAGATATAATGACGATTTAAGATGCGAACCATTTTATTCATCGCTTCACTTGTTTTTCTTTTTTCCTGCTCAAAACAGCGAATGATTAATCGTTTGGAAGGAAGATGGAACTATTCAAAAATGCTGATGAATAATGGCGAATACGTATACCATTCGGAAGTTTATGAATTTACAGGGGGAGACAAGGACAATGATGCCGGTTTCCCCTTTGTTATATATGGTCAGGATACTGTTCAGGGAATCTACCGGATAACCAAAAAGAATATCATTAAAGTGACAGAAGATTCCCAGGTTGAAATTGATTGGCTGATCGAAGACATGGATAATAATTCGCTTGTTTTTCGGGTGGCTGAAGGAGTGGTGTTTTTAGATAAACAGCAGTAAATAGTACGGTTAATTCCTAAATGACGTAATAACGCAATATTACGTCATGGTTGGGAAAGCTAAACTTGAAAAAGATCCGTTTTAGGAACATCCACCAATCCCAATCCACCACTATAATACAAATACCCCTTGATATTCTTCATCCCGATTTGATTCAACACGGTCATATAACCTTGTACCTGCTTTTCATGCTTCGCACTTTTCTCCCCGGTCTTAAAATCGATCACAACTGTTTGGTCATTCGCAACAATCAGTTTATCAGGTCTTAATCGGGTTTTGGAATCGAAGATCAGGGTTCGTTCATTTAAATGTTTCCCGGATTCAAACAGGTCCACAAGCAAGTTGTTTTCAAAAGCTTCTTCCAGTAATCGAACCAGAACAACTTCAAAATCCTGTTCAATTTCTCCTTTTAAAAGCCCGGTTTTCAAGGCTGCAAATGCTGTTTCCCTCGAATGGGATTTTTCCATGATGAAGTGGAATTGTTTCCCAATTCGCTGTTCGCTTGTCAGGCTGTCTTCTTCCTGTTCTTTAGCAGATTGTATACTTACTTCGGGAAACCATAAAAAGTTTCGGATAGATTGCGGACTGTAATCCGTTGTGTTTTTTCTTAAATGATGCTTGATTTCCGGGACCTGACCAAATTTTAAGTGAAAAATTCCATCTTCGGTAGTTTCAGGAAACAGCTTTGTTAAGATTGTATTGAATTTATCGTAAAAACTGTTTCGGGAACCTTTCAGATTGAGGGCGTACAGGCGATCCTGTGGTCTGGTGAAAGCGACATACAATAAATTGATTGCATCCATTTTTTGAGCAGCGTCTTCTTTTTCAGCCTCCAGTTGAATAGCCGGGATGGAGGCTTCGAATTTGCTCATTTTTGTTTCAATGATGTGATCATTGATCTCCATCAAAAAAGAATCGTTGTTGTTTCCTTCATTGAAGAAATTAAAGGAAGGAATGATCACCACCGGAAACTCCAATCCTTTTGATTTATGGGCGGTCATAATTTGAATGGCCTGCTCATTCTCTGAAAGCTGCACACTGAATTTACTTCGG
>CBFGPJ010000229.1:0-5638 GCA_965650615.1 uncultured Fluviicola sp.
ATTTTCAAACAGAAGGAAGAATTAGGTCTGGCAACAAATAAGGCAAAAAGAGATACGGACCTGCACCGTTTGATCGATTCGTTTTTAAGCCCAAATATGATCATTGCCCTCGACTTATTGAATGTAAACCATTACCGTGTAAAAACACAGTTGCTGGAATTCTTCATGAGCCTGGCCTATCATCCGAAAAGCTCCACACGCTTCCTGATGTATCTGACCAATAAATTATTGGAAATTAAATTCACGGATGAACACAGAAAGCAATTAAGCAACTTCGGGACTGACGTGAAAAAGGGAAAAATTGTGGTGGAATCGACCCGTGTTTCCTGGCTGCGTTTGAGTTTGGTTATCTTGATCCTTTTACTGTGTGTTGGTGGAATTATTGCCCTGTTCTTTGTAGAGGCAAATCCGGAAACAGATATGCTCCAGGAAAAAACGGCCTACATGGAGTTTAGCAAAGAAGAACGGTTGAAACTGGACTCACTGATCACAGAAATTAAAAGTGAGGAACGCATGATCAACGATGCACAATTGGATTCGAATTTGCCCTTTGTTGGAATCGACCTGGTAAAGAAACGCGAATGGGACAATGCACTTTTTAATGAGTTGTACCAAAGTTGGGGAAATAATGATTCGGTTCCGTTTACCAAATTCTTTACGCAAGGAAAATCAACCGGCAAACCGTATGTAAAAACCAAAGACCTGGACAGAAAACCGGGAGAGATTGCCGTGGAATTGCACAATGAGACAGATCGGATGGTGTTGATCGTGGTTTTTCAGAATAATAAGAAAGAACCGGTTTATACGAGTTATGTGGAAGCAAAAACACTGGCTGAATGGAAAATCAATATCGGGGAATACCTCTTTGTTTTACCGGGAAATAAAGTTCCTTCCGGTGCTGAATTCGGAGATCTTCCGTTCAAGGAATTGGATGCGCATTTTTTTGAAAACCTGGGAATTGCTTACCGCGTGGATTACATCAACGGAAAACGGATCAAACTGGTTTGGGAAAACCTGGGGAATAATGAATCGTATTTGGTGGATTTGTCGGGTGCTTTGGTGAAAGAGTGACTTCGGCTACGCTCAGTCACCTTCGAAAAAGTGCAAGAGGTTCAAATGTTCTAAAAGTTAAATGGATCCTTGAAAGGTAACTATTTGAACTTTTGAACGATTTGAACATTCTTAAAAAAGAAGAGAGACCGGAAATAAGATCTCTCTTCACACGCTACCTAACTAAACCTAACTACTACTACTTATACCCTTCTAACGCGGATATTTTGCTTTTGGTACATAACCATTATGTAATTAACGGATTTTAACTTCTTCTCTCGAGAAACCATTGATTTCATTTCAAGCTTTTGTTGTTACAACACGCTGTAAATCTTTTATTTATCTTCCAATTAACTTGAAAGGAATTCAATAATAAAATATTGCTGGACAGCCGATAGCTATCGGGATCAAATGGATAATTGATGTAATCAAATAAGTGCGCTCGGGAAGTTTCTAAAAACAACAAGAGAGAAGCGGGCGCTCCTCTCTTGTTCCAACCTAAACTACTACTACTTATGAAAACTAACCTCTAAAATCATAACAAATAACGTACCAAAGTATTTTATCTGTTTCTGATATTAGCGTATACAAAGATAACGGACGCATTTCGATTTTGTTTCATAACTAAGTTCTTTTTAACATTATTTGCAAATCGGGAAATTTAGTGAAATAGGCACGTAAGATAAGATTTCATGTATCTTTGACGTCGAATTATAATATATCCTCTCTGAAGGCATGAAAGTTATCGATCATTTAAACACAGCGAAAGACACGCTATTTTCTTTTGAAATTCTCCCTCCGTTGAAAGGAGCGAATATTCAATCCATTTACGACGGTATTGACCCCTTAATGGAATTCAAACCGAAATACATCAATGTAACCTATCATCGCGAAGAATTTATCTACAAAGAACGCGAGAAAGGATTGCTTGAAAAAATCGCAATCCGCAAAAGACCCGGAACGGTTGGTATCTGTGCGGCAATTATGAACAAGTATTATGTAGATGCGGTTCCGCATTTAATTTGCGGAGGATTCTCCCGTGAGGAAACGGAGAATGCTTTAATTGACCTGCAATTCCTGGGAATTGACAATGTATTGGCTTTACGTGGTGATTCCATTAAAACGGAATCTGCATTCAAACCCGATCCGGAAGGCCATAAATACGCGGTTGAACTGATCAACCAGATCTCGGAAATGAATCAGGGCAATTACCTGGTTGATGATATCCAGTTGGCCCCGACAGATTTCTGTATCGGTGCAGCAGGTTATCCGGAAAAGCATTTCGAAGCAATGAACCTAAGTACTGACTTGCAGTATTTGAAAGCCAAAGTAGATGCAGGTGCCGAGTATATTGTGACACAAATGTTCTTTAACAATAAAAAGTATTTCGACTTCGTTGATGCTTGCCGTGCCATTGGAATTACTGTTCCGATTATTCCGGGAATTAAACCTATCACGACCTTAAACCATATTTCCTTTTTACCGAAGGTTTTCCATATCGATTTTCCGGAGGAATTGAGTAAGGACCTGATTAAGTGTAAAAACAATAAGGAAGTTTTTGAAGTAGGAGTTGCATGGGGAATCCATCAATCACAAGAACTCAAAAAGGCCAATGTGCCGGGAATCCATTATTATACGATGTCAACCTCTGAAAGCGTTAAAACGATTGCAGAACAAATATTCTAACTATGAAGAAATCACTTTTAAGTTTCCTGTTTTTAAGCGCTTGTTTACTGGGATTTTCCCAGGCTAAATTTCCACCTTTGAAATTGACAAACGCACTGATCGTTAGCCATTTGGATAAGGAGGCGGATCAATTTTCATTGGAAATTGCCGTATCGGATGTGCTTTCAAGATCAAAGGTTAAGAACACTGTTTCATTGAATGTATTGAAAGCTGGTGGAGATCCTCAGGTTTTGATGACCGATTCTTTAACGCAGTTATTGAAAGGAAAAGGGATCAATACGCTGATGCTGGTTTCAGTACGTGGTTTTGACAACCGGTTCAGGCCATCAACCGGAAATATGACTTTGGCAGAAGATTTGGCTGCTGACAACTTATTCCCGATTTACAAGGAAGACATCGTTTCTGTTACGTTTGAATTCCATTTTTACAGGGACGGGAAATTGGTTTATACTGATTTATTAAAGATCGGAGGAATTAACTCCCGGGATAAAGTATTGCGAAAACTGCGCAAGAAACTAGCGAAGAAGGTTGTGAAAGACTGGATGTAAAGAATTCAAAATTGAGAATGGATAATTGAAAAGCAGATAACCTGTTTGAAAGGAAAACATTGATTTCTTCCTTTTAAATTCTTAATTGCCCATTTTCAATTATTTAAGTTTATTAAGTTTTTCTTTGGCCAGATTTGCTGCTCCCTGAACAATTTCATTATCCGGATCATGAATGAGGTAGTAATCAAAATCAGCAAGCGCATCGGAATATTGTCCCAATTTCAGGTAAGATAATCCCCGTTTTTCATACAACTCAATATCGTATTTAGAATAAGGAGCTGCAAGTGAAAATAAACGAACAGCTTCCTGATACTCTCCTTTTTCGAAAGCTTCCATCGCTTCCTTTTTCAATGTTAAAAATCCGGACTCACGTGCAGCTTTTGCTGTTTTGATCTTTAAGAACTGTGCGATTTCCCGTAATTGATTTTCAGTGATTTCTTCCTTTCCGATCTCTACCAGTTCATCAAATTGCTCATCGAACTCCGAACAGGCACTTTTGGTATCAAATTGGTGCAGTTTATCCATAGAAGGAACATTTGTTGTCGACCAAAAAGATTGCACCAGGACCTGGTTAGGAGAAATTTCCAGCAACTGAAAGAGGTAGTAAAGCGAATCTTTACGAAAGTAAAAGTACGTTCCAAGCGGTCCTATTTCCAGAATAGATTTCATATCCGAAAGATACGATTAATTGAAAATTGAGAATGTAAAATTGAAAAGCATTTCGACTAACCTCAATGTCCTTATAAAATTATGTTAGGTGACTGAGCGTAGTCGAAGTCACATAATTCGATCCAAAGCAGCAATGAATCGTTGTGCTGCGTTTGCCAGGATCTCATCCGTATGTGCCTGGGAAATAAAACCTACTTCATATCCGCTTGGTCCCATGTAGAATCCTTCTTCCAATAATGCCCGGTGCAGGTGTTTGAAGTTCGTCATATCCGGATTGATCTCTTCTGCCGCACGGATGTGTTTCGAATTGTCAAACGAAATCCAGAAAATGGAACCGATGGTTACCAACTCAAAAGCATAGCCTTTCGCCTTTGCATGTGTATTGATCTGATCCGTAAATAACTTGGTTCTGCGTTCCTGATCTTCGTAGAATCCGGGTTTGCTTAATTCGGTCAATTGAGCCAGACCTGCAGCCATTGCAACCGGATTTCCGGATAAGGTTCCGGCCTGGTAAACCGGACCATCGGGAGCAACACTCGCCATGATCTCTTTTTTCGCTCCATAAGCTCCAACAGGTAAACCACCACCGATGATTTTTCCGTAGGTAACCAGGTCGGGAGTAATTCCATAATATTCGGCAGCACCAGAAAATGCAACACGGAAACCGGAAATAACTTCGTCAAAGAATAACAAAGCACCATTCTTTGTACACGTTTCACGCAATTCTTTCAGGAAGTCCAGTTCTTGCAGTAATAACCCATTATTTGCCGGGATCGGTTCAATAATTACACAGGCAATTTCTTTTCCGAATTGCTCAAAACAACTTTGTAAAGCCTCTGAATCATTGAGCGGAAGTACCAGTGTTTCATTTGCAAAAGCTTCCGGAACCCCCGCACTGGAGGTGTTCCCGAAAGTTACCAAACCGGAACCGGCTTTTACCAGTAATGAATCACTATGGCCGTGATAACATCCTTCAAACTTTACGATTTTATTTCTTCCCGTATACCCTCTTGCCAGGCGAATTGCTGACATAACAGCCTCGGTCCCGGAACTCGTAAAGCGGATTTTATCGATAAACGGATTTTTCGAAAGGATCAATTCTGCCAACTCATTTTCCAAACGGGTTGGAGCCCCGAAACTTGCCCCGTTACCCAAAGCGGCAACAATTCCAGCATATACTTTCGGGTGGTTGTGACCTAAAATCAGTGGTCCCCAGCTTCCGCAAAAATCGATAAACTCATTATCATCTTCGTCCCAAATAAAAGCACCATCTCCTTTTTTAATGAATAAGGGAGAACCTTCAACAGATTTAAATGCTCTAACAGGCGAATTTACTCCACCCGGGAAGTAATTCTTTGCCTTTTCGTAAAGTGCCTCAGAGTTGGATCTGTTCAGTTTAGTTGTTGCCATGTGACGTCGATTTTAATTTGGTGCAAAATTACGAATCGATTAGCAGATTTTATGAGAAGAAGGAACAAAAAAATACTGTTCCGGGATTACTTCTCCAGCTCAGAAAGCTTTGCTTTCATAAAAGCAATTTCCTTTTCCTGGGCTTCCCGAATTTCTTTAGCCAATTGTTGGATTTCCGGATCAGTTAATTCAGTTTCCCTAACCATTAGAATCGCAGCTGCGTGGTGTGGGATCATTGATTTTAAAAATTGTTTATCTCCAACCGCCGTCTGCTT
>CBFGPJ010000230.1:0-5627 GCA_965650615.1 uncultured Fluviicola sp.
TCGTGGATCTCGTAATGAAAAGCTTTTCCTTCTCCGATTTCACCAGCCAGAACAAAAGGTTGATCACGCACTATTTCCAACACATCAGAAGGGTCGGTCAGGCGAAATTCATCCTCCCATTCATAGCGGATATTTTCAGGAGAATCTTTTCCTTCATGCTTCTCCTGAGCATACTCTTCTGAAAAAGAATTATTTTTTAGAAACACTTGAATTGAGTACGACATCTTGCTTTTTTAACAAAGATAAGTTGAATTGCGAATTTTGAATTCCGAATCGCGAATTAATTATCAATCATGAATTGTTCAATTAATAGAAATCTAGGAGCACGAGCGTGACGCTCACCAACTCTAAGGTTATTTAGGATTACAAGATTATTTTGCAATAAACAGTAAAAAAAAGCCTGAAAAGGGAGCTGTACCCCAGTAAAACCGTTGTTAAATCCATAACATTTCATACACTACTCATACTCTATCCATACTCTACCTATACTGTATCCATGCTTAACCTATGCGTTACGGATGTTTTTAACAGATAGGAATACGACATTTCGCTTTGCAAAGCTGAGAATTGATTTTTCAAAAACTACTTCCAATTCGCCATTCGCCATTCGCAATTCGGCATTAATTAATACTATCTTTGCACCAAATTTCAGTTTATGTACTCCAGTGTTCAATTACTTCCCCACAAAACGCAATCTATGGAAAGAAGACATCCGTGGATTTTTTCCGGTGCTTTGAAAGAGATGCCAAAAACGATTGAGGACGGTGAAGTAGTGGCTGTTTTAGATTCACGGAACAATGAAATTGCAAAAGGACACTTTCAACATGGCTCTATTGCTGTCCGTATCCTCACTTTCAACAAGGAGTTGATTGACCAGGACTTTTTCAATAAACGTATTTCAGACGCAGTTGATTTGCGCAAGAAACTGCACCTGTTCCGAGAAGATAACTCGATCTGCAGATTGGTACACGGTGAAGGTGATGAATTGCCCGGATTAGTAATCGATTATTACGGCGGAGTTGCTGTAATTCAGTGTCACAGTTTGGGGATGTACCTGCAGATTGATCTGATCAAAAACGCATTGATCCATGCTTTAGGCAGCGATCTGAAAGCTATTTACAATAAATCGAAAGAAACACTTCCTGGCCGTGTGCCGGTTGAAGACGGTTATTTGCATGGAACTTGCGAAACACCTCATATCGCTTTAGAGAATGGTGTGAAATACCAATTGGATTGGATTACAGGTCAAAAAACCGGATTCTTTATTGATCAGCGTGAAAACAGGGCGTTATTGGCTAAATATGCCGAAGGATGCAAGATCCTGAACACCTTTTGTTATTCCGGCGGTTTCAGTTTGGCTGCTTTAAAGCAAGGCGCAAAAGAAGTTCACTCCCTGGACAGTTCTAAAAAAGCGATCGAACTAACCGATGCGAATATTGAATTGAACGGATTTAAAAATCACCAATCCATTGTTGCCGATGCGATGAATTTCATTCGTGAAACAGGAGAAGAATACGACATCATTATTCTGGACCCACCTGCGTTTGCAAAACATCGTGACAAAAGGCATCAGGCCGTTCAGGGATACAAACGCCTGAATGCAATGGCAATTCAGCACATTCGTCCGGGAGGATTGTTAATGACTTACAGCTGTTCCCAGGTAGTGGACAAGCAATTGTTTACCAATACGATTATTGCGGCAGCTATTGAATCCGGAAGAACCGTTAAAATCCTGGAACAATTGCATCAACCTGCAGATCACCCGATTAATGCCTTTCATCCGGAAGGAGAATATTTAAAAGGACTGCTTTTACAGATCATTTAATGCTAGATATACGATATAAGAGCATTCTGACAGTTGCTCTTCCAATGATGCTCAGCGGATTCATTCAATCCGTCATTTCCATTACTGACGCCGCTTTTTTAAGCCGCTTCAGCAAACTGGCCTATGATGCTTCCGGAAGTGCAGGATTATGGTACATTACCATGTATATGGTGTTTTTGGGACTTGGTGACGGAGCTCAAATTGCCATGGCACAAAAAGTCGGGGAAAAGAATTCAAGAGGATTTGCTGCTGTTTTCCAGTCTAACTTTATTATTCTGTTTATAGCAGCCATCGTATTAACACTACTGGTACAGTTTTGCATGCCCTCACTGATGAGTTCTTTGGTTACGAACAGCCAGCTGGCCAAAGCGGAACAATCCTTCCTGGAGATCAGAAGCTATTCGTTCTGGGCAGTCACCATTACAATCAGTATCCAGGCTTCCTATTTAGCGGTCGGGAAAACAACACTCGTATTGATTGCATCTTTAATTGCCGCAGTTTCAAATATCATTTTGGATTATTTCCTGGTATTTGGAATTGGCCCATTCCCACGTTTGGGATTGGAAGGCGCAGCGATTGCTTCAACCAGTGCGGAATTTTTAGCAATGCTCTTCCTCTTATCTACGTTGATCGGTGGGAAACTGAGAAAACAATATCCCATTTGGAAAAAGAACTTCACTTCCAAATTTCAACTGAAAGAAAATCTCAAAATAGGAATTCCTTTACTCTTTCAGGGAATCGTTGCGCTATCAATTTGGACGATCTTCTTTATCTGGATTGAACAAATGGGAGGTGACAACCTCACTGTTTCACTGAACATTCGCTACATCTATTTCCTGGCCTTCATTCCGATCTGGGGATTTGCCGCTGCAACCAAAACTTACATTGCACAATACTTCGGTGCAAAACAATTTGATCAGATTCCGGTGATTCAAAAGAGAATCCAGTTTTTAACGGTTTGTTTTTTGTTACTTACATTTCACGGATCCATATTTTATCCCGAAGCATTGATCCGTTTGGTTTCAGATCATCCGGAACATGTCGAAAAAAGCGCACAGATCCTCCGTATAGTCAGCGGCTCCATTTTAATTTACGGATTCAGCAGTGTTTATTTTCAAACTATCAGTGGAATTGGAAAAACACGCTTCACTTTTGCGGTAGAATGTTTGTCGACATGCCTGTACATTATTTCTTCCTACCTTTTCATTAAAGTATGGAACTGGCCTATTCAATGGGTGTGGCTGGTTGAATATGTTTATTTCATTACGATGGGATTAAGTTCCTTCGCTTATTTAAAATGGATAAATCGAATTAAAGGATAAAATTGCATATGAATAATTTACGCATCGTTTTTATGGGGACTCCCCATTTTTCAGTTGGAATTTTAAAAGCTATTCAAGCTGCAGGAATGAACCTGGCAGGAATTGTCACCGTTGCAGACAAACCGGCAGGAAGAGGTCAACTAATGCATGAAAGCCCGGTAAAACAGTTTGCTGTTGAAAACCAGATCCCGGTCCTTCAGCCTTTAAAATTGAAAGATCCGGAGTTTCTAAGTCAATTGGAAGCCCTGAAAGCAGATGTATTTGTAGTAGTCGCTTTTCGAATGCTTCCGACAGAAGTTTGGAAAATGCCGAAACATGGAACGTTCAATCTGCACGCTTCCCTTCTACCCGATTATCGCGGTGCTGCACCGATCAACTGGGCAATTATAAACGGTGATACAAAAACCGGGGTGAGTACTTTCTTTATTGATGAAGCCATTGATACCGGGAATGTCATCGGTCAAACCGAAATGAACATCTCTGAAAATGAAAGTGCCGGAGAATTACACGACCGGATGATTGATGTGGGTGGAAAACTGGTTGTAGAGACATTGAACAGGATTGCAGCAAATGAAGTCAATCCGATCCCGCAATCTGAACTTGGCACTTCTATGCGTCCCGCTCCGAAATTATTTAAGGACAATACCCAAATTGACTGGAATGCAAATCCGGAAGTGATCCATAATCTGGTTCGCGGCCTGAATCCATATCCTGCTGCCTGGACAACCTGGAAGAATTCAAAGGGAGAATTAAAGAATGTGAAAGTTTTTAAAACATCTGTAAGCGATCAAAACGGATCAGGGTCGATTCATTTATCTTCCTCCAAGACCCAATTATTCGTTGACACGCACAAAAAAAGACTTGAAATTTTGGAATTCCAGGTAGAAGGAAAGAAAAAAATGACCGCAAAAGAATGGTTGGTCGGGAATAATCCGGCTGATTGGAGCATTTTTTTCGACTAAATTTTATCGATCAAATTGATAAATTAGTCGGAAAACCCCGAAAAACAGGGGTGCTTATCAACAAATGCGTTTATTTATCAACAAAATGGACGCTTTTTAGTGTTTGGCCTTGGTAGAGAAGCATATTCATATATTTTTGTTGTGTTAATTATTAGAAATCATTCAAAAAAAACCAAACTATGAACAAAGCAGAATTAATTGATGCGATTGCTTCTGAAGCAGGATTGTCTAAAGCTGATGCAAAGAAAGCATTGGATGCATTTGTAAGTGCTACAGCTGGAGCATTGAAAAAAGGAGACCGTATTTCTTTAGTAGGATTCGGTTCTTTCTCAGTTTCTAAGCGTGAAGCTAGAACTGGTCGTAACCCACAAACTGGAAAAGAAATCAAAATCGCAGCTAAGAACGTAGTACGTTTCAAGTCTGGCGCTGAGTTATCTAGTGCAGTTAACTAAGAAACGATATTCTTTAGAGAAAAAATCCTTCCGTCAACCGATGGAGGGATTTTTTTTGCCTTTTACTTTTTGCCAGGGCAGAAAAAGTAAGCAAAACTGCCTTCCGGAATTCAATTCCGATTTTCTACACTTCCTTCATTGATCAATACACTTCAGGAGATAGCTCTTCCGTTCTGTTTCCTGCTCTTTCAATTTTGAATATATTGGTACTCAGACACTGGTGCTATGACGATTAACGACGATCCTTCTCTCTACTCTAACGGTCAAATGATTGTTCGTGTTGACCATACCGGAAATGTCTTCAATCTTTCTGCATTAAAAGATTTTGAACATGCTACAAGGATTTCAAATTGTTTTGCTATCAAATTTGTACGTGACGGGATCGAGCGCTATACCATAAACGGCAAATCATACACCATTACTTCCGGTTCCTATCTTCTAATGAACGGAGAAAAGGAAGGTACAGTAGTGATTGACAGCGACACCTATGTAAAAGGAATGTGCCTGAATATTTCCAATGAATTGATTGCTGAAGTGATCGCAACCCACCGGGAACCTGACACTCCTTTTTCCGATCCCGGTCTTTCCAACTTCTTTTACACGGAATATTTCCTGGAGAACCAATATCAGGCTCCCTACACCACCCTGGGAAGAAAACTTCAACAGATCAGCGAATGCGTAAACAACAATTTATTTTCCAATGATCAGATTGATCGGGAATTATTTTATCAGCTTGCTGAAAGCCTGGTAAACGATCAAATTAGTGTTTTCAGTCAGCTTCAATCCATAACAACAGTAAAAGCAGAAACACAGCGAGACCTTTGCAGGCGTGTATTAAAAGGAAAAGAGTTTGTTGATGCGAGTTTCACCGAAACACTGACCATTGAACAAATTGCCCGAACAGCCGGTATGTCTGAATATCATTTCTTCCGTTTATTCAAACAGATGACAGGATTTACCCCATATCAATACATCCTTTCCAGGAGGTTACAAAATGCCTCACTTTTACTGAAAGCAGAACATTCAGTTCTTGATACAGCTATCGCATCCGGATTTTCAGACATTT
>CBFGPJ010000231.1:0-5626 GCA_965650615.1 uncultured Fluviicola sp.
TGAAGTGCTCGCCAAGCTGTCGACTCAATTGGATGGGCTCAATGAGGAGCACAGAAAGCGAGATGATGAACGTCGCGAGGTACAGAATCAAATCACGGCGATGAAGAAAGCGAAGGAACGTATTTTGAACTGGGAGGATTTGCCGCTAATGGCTATGGAGAACATTCTCCTGATGGTTACAATATGCAATCTGCTTTGATCACAGAGGTTGTAATGACTTTTATCTTTTTGATTATTATTTTGGGAGCAACACATCGGAACGCATCTGCTGGCTTTGCAGGAGTAGCTATTGGTTTAGGATTGACTTTGATCCATTTGATTAGCATTCCGGTTACGAATACCTCTGTGAATCCTGCAAGAAGTACAAGTCAGGCAATTTTTGTTCAGGGTTGGGCACTGGAGCAATTGTGGTTGTTTTGGGTCGCACCAATAGCCGGCGCGATCATCGCCGGATTACTTTATAAATATTTAGCACCGAATAACGAATAAGATTGAAATAAAGAAAGGGCTTCAAACGAAGCCCTTTTCTATGGATTAATATTTTTTCAAAAAGACAAAACAGCTTATTTCGTCAATGATTTGAAGACTTCTTCCAGTGATTTTTCTTCCGTTCTCAATGTCAGTACAAGCAGGTTGTTTTTCTGAGCGAATTGAGCCACTGTTTTACGTAAATCTTCCAAAGATTGGCTTTCGATCAGGTATTTGGAATCGGAAACACGTTCAATTTTGGAAACGCCCGGAATTTTCTGAAGTAAACTCTTCGCAACTGTTCCGTCAAATTCTGCATAGACTACTTGTGTGTCTGTTTCAACCTGTAAGTTTGAAGCCAGGTTATCCGCAACCAATTTTCCTTGACGAATAATGACAACACGGTCACAAATTGCTTCTACTTCCTGTAAAATGTGGGTAGAAAGCATTACGGTTTTTTCTTTCCCGATTCGTCTGATCAGTTCCCGAATCTCTACCAATTGGTTCGGGTCCAAACCGGAAGTCGGTTCATCCAGGATCAATACATCCGGATTGTGGATAATTGCCTGTGCAAGACCTACACGCTGGCGATAACCTTTTGAAAGCATTCCGATCTTTTTGTTTTGCTCTACTTCAAGACCAACCAACTTGATCATTTCCTTGACGCGTTCTTTCAGGTTTTTTACCTTGTAAATTTTTCCGACGAACTCCAGGTATTCCTTCACATACATATCCAGATACAAAGGATTGTTCTCCGGAAGATAACCAATGCGTTTTCTTGTTTCAATAGAGTCCACCGAAACCGGAATTCCGCAAACACTGATTTCACCCTGGGTTGCAGGAATAAAACCGGTGATCATTTTCATAGTTGTTGATTTACCAGCTCCGTTAGGTCCAAGAAAGCCAATGATCTCACCTTTCCCGACAGAAAAAGTAATATCGTTTACTGCAGCTTGCTCACCGTAATATTTGGAAAGGTTTTTTACTTCAATCGACATACTAAAAACTTTGGCTACGAAGATAACGAATGCGAATGGAATAACGTTGGTTCTTCAGTAAGTTATCTGTTTTACTCTTTTAAACCTAAAGGCTCTTCGTGGTCAGCTTTTAAGTATCTTTGTGGTATGAGTGATCTTCGCGGAAGAGTTTTAAAATCAACTGGAAAATGGTACCAGGTTTTGATGCCGGACGGAGAAGTGGTGGAATGCCGCGTCAGAGGACGTCTAAAGCTGGAAGGTTTGAAAACGACCAATCCGATTGCCGTTGGTGATGTGGTCATCCTGGATCCGAAAAGTGATGAGGAGGGGAAACGTGTGATCGTAGACTACGAAATGCGTGAAAATTACATCGTCCGGAAAAGTACGAACCTAAGTAAGCAGATGCATATTTTGGCAGCGAATGTTGACCGTGCTTATCTGATGGTTACCTTGAAATATCCCGAAACTCATTTTGTTTTCATTGATCGTTTCCTGGTTGCTGCGGAGTCTTTTCGTATTCCCACAACCCTGATTTTTAATAAAGTTGATTTATTGGATGATGAAGGTTTACTTGACTTAAAAGCAATTATGTTCATGTATGAATCGGTTGGTTATCCATGTCATGCCATTTCAGCTACAAATGATAAGGATATCGAATTCCTGAGAAAGGAGATCAAAGATCAGCAGGTTATGATTGCCGGACATTCCGGAACCGGAAAAAGTACGTTGGTAAATGCATTGGATCCGAACCTGGATTTGCGTATCGGGGAAATTTCATCTGCCCATCACCAGGGGCAACATACTACTACTTTTGCAGAAATGCATCCTTTGAAATCCGGTGGATTTATTATTGATACTCCGGGGATCAGGGCATTTGGGATCGTAGACCTGGACAAAGAAGTAATCTCTCATTATTTTCCTGAAATGCGTGAATTGATCGGACAATGTAAGTTTCATAATTGTCAGCATTTGAATGAACCCGCTTGTGCGGTGAAGGAAGCAGTTAAAAACGGAGAGATTTATGAAAGCCGTTATTTTACCTACCTGCAGTTAATGACCAGTGATGACGAAGATGTACATCGCAGGAATAAACGGGGATTGGAATAGTTAAAAAGGTTGTTAGCTATATAGCTAAGTTCCTAAGTAGCTAAATAGAAAATTTCCTAATTTCCTAAATCTGAAGTTTCCAGCAATCCCTATATTTGAGCATGCGACTAGTCATTCAACGGGTTTCCCACGCAAATGTAAAAGTAGAAAATGAGATCATCGGTCAGATCGAAAAAGGGTTACTGATTCTTTTGGGTATTGAGCAAGCCGATTCCGAAGAAGATGTGGATTGGTTGGTACAGAAAACTATCCAAATGCGGATTTTCTCGGATGAGGAAGGGAAAATGAATTGTTCTCTTCAGGATATTCAGGGAGATTTGCTTGTTATAAGCCAATTTACGCTTCATGCATCCACAAAAAAAGGAAACAGACCAAGTTTCATTACTGCTGCGAGACCCGAACAGGCAATTCCCTTATATGAATCCTTTATTCAAAAAGCGCAAACTGCATTGGGTAAAGTGGTACAATCGGGATCTTTCGGAGCAGATATGAAAGTGAGTTTATTAAATGACGGGCCGGTTACAATTATCATAGATTCAAAAAATAGGGAATAATGGAAATTTCAGAGGCGCAAAAGAAAGTGGACCAATGGATCAAGGAAGTAGGAGTTCGTTATTTTAACGAATTGACCAATATGGCTATGCTCACAGAAGAAGTGGGGGAGGTGGCGCGAATCATTGCACGCAGATACGGTGAACAAAGCGAAAAAGAAAGTGATAAAGACAAGGATTTGGGGGATGAATTGGCTGATGTGCTTTTTGTGTTGATC
This sequence comes from uncultured Fluviicola sp., assembly GCA_965650615.1. GTDB lineage: Bacteria > Bacteroidota > Bacteroidia > Flavobacteriales_D > Crocinitomicaceae > Fluviicola. The sequence goes on from CBFGPJ010000231.1 coordinate 3,322, forward strand.
TGCCTGGCGAATCAAACAGGTGTGGACCTGGAGGAAGCTTTGGAAAAAAATCTCGCAAAAAAAACAGGCAGAGATGCAACACGTCATAAGAATAATGAAAAATTAAAATAATTCCCCTTGTGCGCACATGCGCGTCAAGGGGATTAATCCCCTTGAACGTGTAACCACGGAATAATTTTTGCTTTATCCAGGTAGAACCAATTACTCAACTCCCCATGAATAAGTGTTTAATTATTGTCTTTACCTTGCTGTACCTTGATTCTTACGCACAGCACTCAGTAGGATTTGATGCCAAAGAAGCCCGCGATCTGATTCAAATCTGCAATTCGTTTACCTATTTGGAACTGGAAGGTTCGGATGAAACGATTATTCCAGGAGAATATGTCCGTACTTATACTTCTCCGGCTTATGGAATGGACAATCTGTTTCAAGTATATGTGAATCAATCCAGGACAAAAGCAGTACTGAATTTCAGGGGCTCGACAGACAAGAAATCCAGTTGGCTGGAAAACATGTATTCTTCCCTGGTGCCGGCAAAAGACAGCATTTTTAAAGAAGAAACAGTTTTTGCTTACAAGTGTGCGGAAGATCAAAATGCCGCAATCCATGCCGGGTATATTTTAGGCTTGTCCTATTGTGCGGATGATGTTTTGAAACAGATCCAAAACCTGAACAAGCAGGGAATCTATACGATTTATATCACCGGACATTCGCAAGGTGGGGCTCTGGCGCAAATGACAAGGGCATGGCTGTTTTTCCTGCCGAAATCCAAACTGAATTCCAGGAATAATTTTAAAGTATATGCTTTTGCCAATCCAATGATTGGGAATAAAGTTTTTGCACAGGAATATCAAAAGCGTTTTGCTGATCCCGGACTTAGTTTTTTACTACATAATCCGGAGGATATTGTACCAAAAATGCCGGTTTCTTACAACGATTCAACTTTTTGGAAAAGCAATCTGCAAACCATGCTTTTTGATCGGGAAAACTTCAGCTTTAAAGAAAGTATGAAAGAAGGTATGTTGAATATGTTCGGTTCCAAGGTGAACAGGCTGAACAATGGGTTTTCTAATAATGTACATGGACAATTGGTCAAACTGCTTGGAGATTTCCGGATGCCGGAAGCCAGGAACGAAGCAAACTTTATGCATACGTCCAAACCGATTCTGCTTCCGCCGACGGAGTATCCTTTGGAATTGAAGGATTCCAGTATTTTGCAGAACGATTCCCTGATGAGTATATATAAACGCGGGCCGGATGGCGTGTTTGAAGATAAGAGTGTCTATAAACGGGACAAAGCCCTTTTGCAGCATAAACCTTACAATTATTATACAGCTTTGTTAAAGGTCTATTTTGTTGAAGATTACGACCGGTTGAAAGAGAAGTACTTTGTACAGTCGAAAGAGTAATATTATGAATGAGGATTCCGGATTCTTTCCTTAATAATACTACTTATCTTAGACCAAATAATCGTTTCCACCAGGGTTTTTTCTCCATATCTTCTCCGTAACCATAAGAATATGAGTATGAATAACTCCCACCTTTACTTTTTACAGCATTCATCATCACATAAAGATTCTTCAATTTCCCTTGATTTTTAAGGTCCAGAATATGATTTTGATAACGTTTATCGATCATTCCTGAACGAATAATGTAAAGCGAAACATCCGTAAAGCGGTTGGTAGTAACAGCATCAATTACAAGACCTGAAGGAGCATTATCCAAAATGATATAATCAAACTCTTTGCGAAGTTCACCGATTAATTCGTCTAGTCGCTGGTTCATAAGTAATTCACTGGGATTTGGTGGGATATCACCGGCCTGGATAACACTGATGGATTGATCATGAGATTCCACAACATTTATAATATCATTTGCAATTAAATCGTGATTCACCAGATAATTGGACAAACCAGGCCCGTGTTTAAGTTCCAGGATATCTTTGATCCGGGGTTTTCTTAAGTCGAGTCCTATTAACAGGACTTTCTTTCCGGTAGAAGCGAATATAAATGCAAGATTTACCGAAGTTGAAGATTTACCTTCACCACTCAGACTTGAAGTTATGCCAATAATTTTACAGCCTTCATTTTCAGAAGATGCAACAAAGGAAAGATTGGTTCTTAATACCCTGAAAGCCTCTGCTATATTGGATTGCGGATGCGCCCATACTTTTAATTTTTCTTTGTCTTTTACTTCAGGAATATCACCTACAACAGTCAAACCGGAACTATCCAAATCAGTACGGGAAACAATCTTGTTATTTAATAGGCTCTTCAGATAAATGATTCCTACCGGAATTAGGATC
>CBFGPJ010000232.1:0-5623 GCA_965650615.1 uncultured Fluviicola sp.
CAGGACTTGGTACCCGTTACTGGGATTACGATAACCTTATTATTCACCAGGACACGACCGAATTTCATGGATTTGCGGCATTGGATATGAACATCAAAGGTTATTCATTGAATGCTGCCGCGAATTACACGTTTGTTGGAGCGAGTGGAGAAACCCATATAGTTGCAGATGCCAAAAAAGCATTCCGAATCAATGTGTTCTCTGCAAACGGATCTTTTATCAGGCAGTACCCTGAAAACTATCAGCGATCTTATTACGGAAATACAATTGATTATACCTGGACCAATAAAGTGTTGAGTACACGGACTTCTTTGAAATTGAATTGGACCAATAAGAATCGTTTTGTGCCGTTCTTCCTTCAGGCATTCGTTGAGAATAATTCAAAAATGCCGGTTTTCATCCAAAACCAATGGAGACAGGACACGCTCACATCACTGAATGTATTGGGTGTTCAGGCAGGTTTTGAATATTCCATTAAGAAATTGTTGGTGCAGGGACGTGCAAGTTACCGGGAAAGTACAGGGGATTTACTTCCGAATTGGTTGATATCCGGACGGATTGCCTACAACGGCGGATTATTCAAAGCTAAAAAATTAAAAACAGTAACCGGAATTGAAGTGGGCTATATCAGTCATTACCAATTGATTGATTTTGTACCACAGATCAACACTTATTCCTTGTTAGGTACAGGTAAGCAATTCAATGACATGATGAAATTACATTTCTTCAGTCAGTTTGATCTTGGATATTTCAGATGGTTTGTTCGAGTAGAAAACATTGAACAGACATTCGTAAAACCTACCAATTTCGAAGGAGTAGGGTATCCGGTGACACCACTTCAGCTCCGATTCGGGGTTTCCTGGGATTTCTTTAATTAATTTGATATTAAACAGTAGGGGCGTAAAATTTTACGCCCCTACTGTTTTGAACATTTGAACCGTTCTTTGGGGATAAGTTCACCCGTCATTTCGTTTGTATCCAAGAAACCTTTCCTATATTTGAGGACCAAAAAAACATACATGGGATTATTAGATAATAAAGTTGTATTAATTACCGGAGCATCCAGAGGGATCGGCAAATCCATTGCAGAGGAATGTGTAAAGCAAGGAGCTAAAGTTGCTTTTACCTATTTGTCTTCAGAAGAAAAAGCTCGTGCCCTGGAAGCAGAATTGACTGCAAATGGTGGAACGGCAGTTGGGTTTAAATCAGATGCCGCAAATTTCGACCAGGCTCAAAAATTAGTTGACGATGTAGTTGAGAAATTCGGAACAATTGATGTTCTTGTCAATAATGCAGGAATTACCCGCGACACACTTTTGATGCGCATGACAGAAGAACAGTGGGATGAAGTAATCAATACGAATTTGAAATCTGCATTCAATTTAACAAAAGCAGTTCAACGCCCAATGTTGAAAGCACGTTCAGGATCGATCATCAATATGTCTTCTGTTGTAGGTGTTAGCGGAAATGCAGGTCAGGCAAACTATGCTGCATCCAAAGCCGGATTGATCGGATTCACAAAATCAGTAGCACAGGAATTGGGATCAAGAAGCATTCGCTGCAATGCAATTGCTCCCGGATTTATCGAAACAGAAATGACCGGTGCATTGGATCAAAAAGTAGTGGAAGAATGGAGAAATTCAATCCCGTTAAAAAGAGGAGGACAACCAATTGACGTTGCTAACGCGGTGGTTTTCTTAGCTTCAGACATGTCCGCTTACGTTACAGGACAAACACTTCACGTGTGTGGAGGAATGTTGATGTAATTGACAAAGTCTAAATAAAACAAAAACAGTAGGGGCGCGATTAATCGCGCCCCTACTGTTTTTATACATATTGTTTTCAGAAACTGCTTTTTGAACCTGCTCTTGAGAAAATACTCAATGCTTTTCGAAGTAGATCATAATAAAGTGCGATGATTAATAGAATAGTCATTCCCCACAGAACTAAAATGTTTGCAAGGAAGGTGCTCATCGGAATTCCAAACCAATATTTCTTATAAGTATAGAATGGAGCATTCAATAAACGCGTGTTTTTCGGGTCCATATACAACGGATCGTCTTTCTGAAGCAATTCATCATCCGTTACAATGATCTTTTGAACTTCCGTGCGGTTTGTTACCAAATCCTGCAAACTCTCATTAATGAAAGCAGCCTGGGAAGCTTCATAATTTTTCTCACCCATTTTCAAGACCAACTGATCCAATTTCTCCGTCGTTTCGTTGTAAGTCAGGTTGTATTGTTTCTTCAGTATTTCCAAAAATGCACCGATGTTAAACTGTACTTCCTGGATGGAAGATTTTCCTTTTTGCAATTTATTCAAGCCTGCAACACAGTCCTTGCATTCCAGGTTATCCCAGTTTGAAATTTCTTTTTCAATTTCGTTTGACAAAATGCGTTTTGCTTTTTCAAAATCCTTTGCTGAAGATTTTTTATCCGCAAGAATTGTCAATTGATTCTTCATTTCCGGAATCCAGTAATCGCGTTTCCAGCTTGCATTACTTTGCTTTTGGTGCAATTCAAACTGCTGGCTTTCATGAGCGTTATCGACCGCCTGAACAACAGCCAGCGCCTCGTACGCCCAACGGGACGCCATTGTGTTTCCAATCCATGGAACTTCATTATTGGAAGAGAAAATAGGATGGAGCTTGTCAAATTTCACGATTACACCGGAGAAAATCAATTGCGGGATAATCAATAACGGAACAATGATGTAAATAACTTTCGCGGAATTAAATGCGCTCGAAATATTCAAGCCCAATACATTAGCCATGCAAGAAGTAGAGAAGAGGATTACCCAATATTCCCACCACAAACCATGAATTTCAAGGATCAGATTCCCGATCAAAACAAAAAATGCCGTTTGGATCGCCGAAACAATGAACATGATCAGGATTTTTGACCACAAATAAGATCCCAGGGAAAGATTCAGGAAACTTTCACGCTTCAGGATTTTCTTGTCCTTGATGATTTCCTCGGCAGCAACAGTCAATCCAAGGAAAAGAGCCACCACCACCGAAATGAACAAGTATTGCGGAATGTTCTCGTTCTCATAAAAGACATAATCTTCGTGTCCTTTTCCATCCGTATTAAAAAACTTCACAAAAAAGGAAAGGATTGCAGCCAAAACCGGGGCTTCCAGCATATTGATAAACATATACTGCTTGTTTGCCAGTTTGCTCAATACATCCCTCAGGAAGAAAACCTTAAATTGCTTGATCTTATTGGCAATACGGGAAGTTCCTTTAATCGGTTCGGTAATTTCTTCAAGATCCGGAGTTTTATAATTGGACAAATACCGTTCGTTCCATTCTCTCGGGGAGACTTTACGTACTTTTGTTTGATTTCCATATTCATCCACCACTTTAGATTCGATGATATTGAAAATCTGTTCCGGGTTCACATTACCACAAATCGGACACTCGCGTTCATTTGCATTTACGTGATGTACATGGGTTTTGAAGTAAACGACCGCATCTATCGGATTTCCGTCAAAGATCGGATAACCTCCCTGGTCCAGGATCATCAATTTGTCGAACATTTTGAAGATCTCAGACGAAGGTTGATGGATTACAACAAAGATCAGCTTCCCTTTCAGGGAAAGTTCTTTGAGCATGTCCATAATATTTTCAGAATCACGCGAAGAAAGTCCGGAAGTAGGTTCATCTACAAACATGACCGCCGGCTCACGGATCAATTCCAATGCAATATTCAAACGTTTGCGTTGTCCTCCGGAGATAGTCTTTTCAAGCGGGCTTCCTACTTTCAAATGTTTTGCATCTCCCAAACCAATGTCTGAAAGCAAGTCCAATACTTTTTTCTTCAGTTGGGATTCAGACAGGTCGTTGAAACACAACTTTGCATTAAAGTACAAGTTTTGAAAAACAGTCAATTCCTCAATCAACAGATCATCCTGAGAAACAAAACCGATCACTCCTTCCAGTTTTGATTTTTCACGATGCAAATCCACACCGTTAATGGTAACCGCACCATGAGAAGGGGCGTAGTTTCCGTTCAGGACATTCAGGAAAGTTGATTTTCCGGCTCCGGAACCACCCATAACACCTAATAATTTCCCGGATTGTTCAATGAAATTGATTTCGTGCAGACCAATTTTCCCGCTATTGAAATGAAATTGTAAATGATCTACTTTAAAAGTGATTTTCTCGCGGTTCGCGTCATTCAGAAATCTCGAGATTACATCACTGTAATAAATCGGTGCGGATTTATTGGTACGCAGGGTAGATCCCTGGTTTAAAATATGTCTTCTTTGGTTGGAAACGATCTGACCGTTCAGGATCAATTCATCATGTCCAAAGTATTTGAAAAACAAGATGTTGACACTTTCCATTCGGATTACCAGGATCGAACCGTCAAAACCATCCAGTTTAATTGATTTGGCGTGTGACAAATTCAGGTCCTTCTCGGTGATGTACATAAAATGTTCATCATCCAAAACCGTCTCATTGCTTGCTTCAACGAATGACATTAACTGCCGGTACTCAAAATCCGGAATATTAAATGATTCTGAAACCGTGTGAACGAATTCCTGTTCCTGTTCGTGAACCTGGTCATTCGCATGAATAAAGTCAAAGATTCGCAGCAACACGATCATTTTTTGCCGCTGGGTAAGCTCTTCGTTGATCTGGGTACAAATCCGTAAAACTTTTACCGAGTTTACAGATGTTCTTTTACGCTGACCGTCTTTCTTTCCTGATCCCTGGTGGTGAACTAACAAGAATTCATCAAACAACTGAATATACTTTTGAAGTAATTCATCGTTTAATTCTGTTCGTAAAAATGCTTCTACAATTCGTCGGCCATTGGAACTTTCAATGGCTTCGCTTGTGGGGTCTGTTACTTCATCAACCTTCGCGATAATCGCGAATAACTGCATTAGAGCGCGGAGTATGCGTTCACTCATGCTTTTCTGGAATTTATTTAATTAACTACTATCTCTTGAATCCGATCATCATTACGGCACAGCCGGTGATTTTTTTATCCATATCCAATTCTGTTTCAATTACAACAGGAATTGTTCTTGGTACTTTGAAATCCCAGTAACTTGAGTTTTTGTATTTTCTATTGGAGAAGAGTACGGTTCCCTGTAGGTCTTTCACTGTAAAAATAACGTATTCATCATCCGTACCTGCTGTAGCAGCGATCCTGTAAGTTGTTCCACCAAAGAAAGTTGTTTTGAACTCTGCCTTTTCACGATCTAAAAAAGCGGTATAAACCTGTCCGTCAGAAACGAAGTTCTTTTCCTTTCCTTTCAGGATTTCTTCACAGTCCTTCACTAAGGTCTCGCAATCCTGTGCTTTTACTCCAAATCCAACGAATAAAGTAAAAATGCTATATAATGCTAACTTTTTCATATGACTAGTGTTCTTCGATTACTGTTCCTCGAATGGCTTCGATTTTCTGATGAATAAAATTCAAGGGGCTGGAGTCAACTGTTACTACTGCTTTATGTCTCAATGTAGTTAGTTTCTTTTTTGCATTTGTAACAGGGGCCATGTATTCATAATTGATCGTAATTTGATCGAAATAGAACTTCAGGTCTTTCATATCCGTGATCAATTCATCCCATTCACCTTTTTTATTATAATCCGAAAGCAGGTCTA
>CBFGPJ010000233.1:0-5602 GCA_965650615.1 uncultured Fluviicola sp.
CTGGTTACAATTCATCCCTTCATTGATGGGAATGGAAGAACATCCCGGTTAATAATGAATATGATCCTCTTGCAGAATGGATTTGTAATCGCAAATATCAAAGGGGATAATACCTCGCGTTACAGTTATTATGAGGCACTCGATGAGGTTCAAACTTCCGGAAATAAGGATGCATTTATTCGTTTTGTAGCTGAAGTTGAAAAACAAAGTCTTGAAAGGTATCTTTCTATTTTGAAATAAAATAGGCATTTCGCTGGGAAATGACGTCGATTATTCTGCTAAGATTCCATTCGTTTCCTTTTTGAATCTTATCTTTGTTGCAAAATATACCCCAAAGATGGCAGATACTCTTTCGAAGACCATGAAACCTACTGTTAAAACAAGTAAAGATATTTTGTTGAAAGCCTTTCGTTTAATGGCTACAGCGAAAACATTGGCTGAAAAATATGAGGCTAATAAAGAAGTTACAGCAAAATATGTTCATGCAACTTCCAGAGGGCATGAGGCAATTCAATTGGCTGTTGGTTTACAATTAAAGCCACAGGATTGGGTTTCACCATATTATCGGGATGACAGTATTCTTTTGGGAATAGGAATGACTCCTTATGAGTTGATGCTTCAAGTATTTGCAAAAAAAGATGATCCATTTTCCGGAGGAAGGACCTATTATTCTCATCCTTCTTTGAAGCGGGAAGATATGCCGAAAATTCCCCATCAATCTTCTGCTACAGGGATGCAGGCAATTCCTACAACCGGAATTGCGATGGGAATCCAATACAAGGAAAAAACAGGTCTTGCAGAAGATTTTAACGGTGAAAATCCGATCGTGGTTTGTTCTTTGGGTGACGCATCATGTACCGAAGGAGAAGTTTCCGAGGCATTCCAAATGGCAGCTTTGAAGCAATTCCCGATCGTTTATCTGGTTCAGGATAATGGATGGGACATTTCGGCGAATGCAGCAGAAACAAGAGCTCAGGATATCAGCTATTATGCACAAGGATTTAAGGGAATCGAAGTAAGAACAATTGATGGAAGTGACTTTGACTTGTCTTTTCAAACTGTTCAGGAAGTTTTTGAAATCGTTAGAAAAGAAAGAAGGCCCTTTATTATCCATGCGAAAGTTCCACTTTTGGGGCATCACACATCGGGAGTTCGAAAAGAATGGTACCGGGATGATTTGGAGGAAGCTGCAACACGCGATCCTTATCCGAAATTGAAAGAAATTATCCGTGATCTGGAAGGTGAGGCGGATATCATTAATATTGAGGCGGATGCCAGAAAATTGGTTGACGAGGATTATGATAAAGCATTGAATGCTGAGGATCCGGCACCTGCAAGTGTTACGGATTATATTTTCGCACCAACACCCGTTACGGAAGAGAAAGGTGAACGCGAACCTGCCGGAAAGAAGAAAACGGTGATGGTTGACAGTGCGTTATTTGCTGTGCGGGAAATTATGTCGGAACATCCGGAAGCTTTGCTTTACGGTCAGGATGTTGGAGGCAGATTGGGTGGTGTTTTCAGAGAAGCTGCAACCCTTGCTCAAACATTTGGAGATGACAGGGTGTTTAATACACCGATTCAGGAGGCATTTATTATTGGTTCCACCGTTGGTATGTCAGCAGTTGGATTGAAACCATTTGTAGAGGTCCAGTTTGCAGATTATATCTGGCCAGGATTAAACCAATTATTTACGGAAGTTTCCCGTTCTAATTACTTATCAAACGGAAAATGGCCGGTAAGCTGTGTGATTCGTGTCCCAATTGGAGCTTATGGGTCGGGAGGTCCTTACCATTCTTCCAGTGTAGAGTCGGTTTTGGCAAACATTCGTGGGATAAAAGTTGTTTATCCTTCAACAGGGGCTGATTTGAAAGGTTTGTTGAAAGCTGCATATTATGATCCGAATCCGGTTGTAATCCTGGAGCATAAAGGTCTTTATTGGTCTAAAATTCCTGGAACGGAAGGTGCTATGTCTATTGAACCGGATGAAAATTACATCATCCCGATCGGTAAAGCAAGAATCGTACAGGAAGCTACTGATTCAGCGATCAAAAATGGAGAATCATGTGTCGTGATCACTTATGGTCGTGGAGTTTACTGGACTTTGGAAGCTTCAAAACAGTTTGACGGAAAAGTGGAAATTTTGGACTTGCGTTCGATCAACCCATTGGATATGGAAGCTATTACTGCTTCCGTTGAAAAGCACGGGAAGGTATTATTAGTTACCGAAGAATCTGTTGAAGCATCTTTTACACTTGGTTTGGCAGGACGCATTCAGAGAGATTGTTTTCAGTCATTGGATGCCCCGATTGGTTTAGTGGGAGCAATCGATACACCGGCGATTCCATTAAATTCAACATTGGAAGCAGAGTTGTTACCGAATGCTGATAAAGTACAATCAGCTCTTGAGAAGCTATTAAATTATTAAACCTTGAACCAAAACCATCCACCCAGGGTTCGGGCGATGCTCGAGCGCATGCAGTTAATAAAAACGAACCTTTCCGAGGTTAAAATGTCTGTTTCACTGGATGGAGGTGTCAAAGATTTACAGGAAGTAAAAGAACTCTTGTCTTCCATAAATTTGGAAGATAAGACTCGTTTGTTAACAGCTTTAAATGATGCATTTTCCAAAAGAGATCTGACAAAAGTAAGTGCTTTATATTCTTATCTTGTTTTGTTCCCGGAAACGGACCGTGCAGAGATTAAAGCAGAAATCCTGCATGATCTGGAGCCTTATATCAAGGGATATGGAAGTGAGGATGAATTGAATGATATGTTTATGCATCCCGGTTTTGCAACGTTGATCAATGGGTTGAATAATAGAAGTTTGACTGATTTGCAGTTCCAGTTTTTCTCCCTGTTTCATTTGGGTAATAAAACAAATACCGGAAGAAAAATTGCTGGTATTCAAAAGACTTTTCCCTTAAGTGACGAACAGCGATCAGAAGTCATTCAATACCTGGATGAAATGAAAGCTGAAAAACAGAAAAGTGATGCGGCCTATAATAAAAGCAGCAATAAAGCACTTATTTGGACACTTGTCGCGGTAGCTTTGATTATCATTCGTATTCTGCTGCGCATGTCCAGAGATTAGTGATTTGTAAACAATTCTGATTTTATAAGTAATTGACTTTTTAAGGAAATCGATTTCATAAGGGCTTACTTTTATGTAGCGAAAGTCTATGAAAATCGGAAGTATACATACAGTTGGTGCTATAGCACAATTTTTAGGAAGGGAAGTAATTGGAAACGAATCCCTGATCGTTACAGGAATCAATGAAATTCATCGGGTTGAACCGGGTGATTTGGTTTTTGTAGATCACCCGAAATATTACGATAAAGCGCTGAATTCTGCCGCTTCTTTTATTTTGATCGACCGGGAGGTGCCGGTTCCCGAAGGGAAGGCCCTCATTATTTCTCCCGAACCATTTGATGATTACAATAAACTAACGAAAAAATTTTCTCCCTATCGTCCACAAATGTCTATGACCGGAGAAAATTGTCAGATAGCTGATTCTGCTCATCTTTCTCCGAATTGTTTTATTGGTCACGATGTAATTATCGGTGAGAACGTTACGATCCATCCGGGAGCTTACATCGGTGATGGGACGGTCATTGAAGAGAACGTAATTATTGGTCCCAATGCAGTGATTGGACATTATGCTTTCTATTACAAAAAGAAACCGGGAGGTTATGACCGTATGCATAGCTGTGGTTTTGTTTACATCGAAAAAAATGTAGAAATCGGAGCCGGATCAACTATTGATGCAGGTGTGAGTGCGATTACCCGGATTGGAGAAGGAACCAAAATTGATAATCTGGTCCAAATCGGTCATGATACCGTCATCGGGAAGAATTGCCTTTTTGCATCTCAGGTCGGGATTGCAGGTTGTTGTACTATCGGTGATCATGTCACTTTGTGGGGACAAGTCGGTTGTGCATCCGGAATAACAATCGGAGATCATGTGGTTGTGTTGGCTCAATCAGGTATTGGAAAAGATCTGGAAGCCGGAAAAACATATTTTGGTAGTCCGTGTGATGAAGCCAAGATAAAAATGCGCGAATTGATTGTTTTGAAAAACCTTTCAGAATCGAATAGCAAGAAATGAAAGTGGAAACCCGCATAGCAAATTTAGAATCACAGGTTGAGCTGGGAGAGTTCCGTTTGAATTCTCTTTTGGAATTAACCAGGGCAATTGCGACCAATCAAAGTATTGAGCAGATTGTCCGGATGTTTGAATTTGTCATGCGTGAACAATTAGGCTTCGATCACTTTCTGCTTTTTAATAAAGAAAACCAGTGGAGCCCGCTTTTAAAGGTTGGATTGAAGAACAAGCTCAAGGATATTTCCATCGAAAAAGAATTATACCGTTTTCGTGAAATTACAGTTATTGAATCCAGTTATTCGGCAATTATCGATGAATTTGATATTATCGTACCTGTATTTCACAAAGACAAACCGTTAGCTTATTTATTGATCGCAGGAATTGAAGGTTCAGGGATGAAGAAATCGGAAACCTTGGCCGATATGCGTTTTGTTCAGACCCTGACAAATATGGTTGTGATGGCAATCGAGAACAAACGTATGGCTCGTGAAGAGTTGAAAAGAGAACGTTTGAAGAAGGAACTGGAAGTTGCTTCGGAAATGCAGAAACTGCTTTTTCCTTCCGATCTGCCTTCGAATAAACAAATGGACATTTCTGCTAAGTACATTCCGCGTCACGAAGTAGGAGGAGATTATTATGATTTCATTCCGCTTGGAGATAATAAATACGTGATTTGCATTGCCGATGTAAGCGGAAAAGGAATCAGTGCGGCGATGTTGATGGCCAATTTTCAGGCAACTATCCGGACATTTTACTCCACAGTTCATCAAATTCGTCCTTTTTCTCTGGAATTCCTGATCGAAGAACTGAACAAAAAAGTCATGACGAGTGCAAAAGGTGAAAAGTTTATTACCTTTTTTATTGCGGTTTATGATGCGGAAACAAGGGTTTTGGATTATGTAAATGCAGGCCATAACCAACCGATAATTACCAATGGAAAAGAAAAGAAATTACTTGATATCGGATGTGTCGGTTTGGGAATGTTTGATGAAATGCCTTTTATCCAGGTTGGAAGGGAAGTGCTTAAACCAAATACCACACTGATTCTTTATACTGATGGCGTGGTAGAACTAGAGGATGAACGAAATTGCCATTTCGAATTGGATCGCCTGATTAAGATCTACCACAATTTCTATCGTTTAAGTATGGAGGATATGAATAACATTGTTTTTTCCAAATTGGATGAATGGCGTGGAAACCGCAAATTAGTTGATGACACGGCGATATTTTCCTGCAGATTCTTCTGAGTCTTTGCTGTTTTATTAAAAGTGATGCTTAGACTGTGCTACCGTCTGTCCTTATCGAAAGCAGTGCTTAGACTGCACTACCGTTTGTCTTTATCGAAAGCAGTGCTTTCTCTTATCTCATCAAATACATCTTTCCAAAGTTCTTTTTGAAATATTGGTCAGCACCCGATTCACGCTGTTTGATATCTTCTCCGTTGATCTTTGCCATGACCTGGTACAGGTAAACACCATTTGCCAATTGATCTCCGA
>CBFGPJ010000234.1:0-5588 GCA_965650615.1 uncultured Fluviicola sp.
CAGAGTGCTACAAACGTGACTACAGATGCTTCAAACCTGGAGCGGATCAATCGCTGGAACTGCGCCATTGATATGTTCAGGGAACGTCCCTGGGTTGGATTTGGCCCGGGAATGTATTCGTTCGAATATGCCCGTTTCCAGCGACCTGAGAACCTGACGATCATCTCCACCAATTTCGGGAATATGGGAAATGCGCATAGCGAATACCTGGGACCTTTGGCTGAAATGGGCTGGATCGGGATGCTGAGTATGCTGGCGATTGTTGCAGCTATATTTTACGAAGGAATTACCCTGTATAATCAATGGCCGCCGGAAGACCGTGAAATAAAGACTTTGTTGATGGGTTTCATCATTTCCTTATCGACCTATTTCATCCACGGGTTCCTCAACAATTTTTTAGATACTGATAAAGCAGCAGTTCCTATTTGGGCGATGTGTGCTATCTTTATAGCCTTAAGAGCGCGTTTGAATAAGAGCAAGCAAAGCTTGTGATAAGGTTCGCTTACAAGCGAATTGACAATAGACTTTCATATTATAGCATATAAACATGTTTACAGGTATTATCGAAACCCTTGGAAAGGTAGTTGCGATTGAAAAAGATCAAAGCAATGTTCATTTTACGGTAGAATCTACCATTACACACGAATTAAAAATAGATCAAAGTGTTGCTCACAATGGTTGCTGTCTGACGGTCGTAAAACTTGACGGTGACTCTTATGTAGTGACAGCAATCCAGGAAACGCTGGACAAAACCAACCTGGGTGATTGGGAAGTGGGGTCGAAAGTAAACCTGGAACGTTGTATGTTGCTTGGAGCACGCCTGGATGGGCACATTGTCCAGGGACATGTGGACACGACCGCAACATGTGTTTCTATTGAAGACTTGAACGGAAGCTGGAAGTATACATTCCGATATGATTTTGACCAGCCTACCGTGGCGAAAGGATCTATTACCGTAAATGGCGTAAGTTTAACCGTGGTGGATTCCGAAAAGGGCTTATTTTCGGTTTGTATCATTCCCTATACCCAGGAACATACCAATTTTCATAGTTTCAAAGTAGGAACAAAGGTGAATTTGGAATTCGATATTATTGGTAAATATGTAGCCCGCTTAATGGAGCAACAGAAAGCTTAATGATTTAATAACACCTTGACTTAAATCGATTTAGTTTTTTGTAATAACCTGACAAACACCCATTTAAAAATTTACTAAAATTTAGTTCTGCCTTTCCGGACTCGAAAAATTTTAGGAAGATACACCCCTCTTTTCATACATTTGGGAAAAATTTCAAACGATGAAAAGACTTTTACTAATACCTGTTTTGTTATTAGGGTTTGGTGCCAGCGGTCAGGTCACAATGAACGGGGCCGGTAGCTATACTCAAAATTTTGATGCACTGGCTGCTACAGGCACAGGGATCACGTGGACTGATAACAGTGTTAGCACCATTCCGAATTGGTTTTCACAACGCACAGGAACCGGAACAACCTATAAAGCAGACAACGGCGGAAGCAATGCCGGAGCTTTGAACAGTTACGGAACCGGAACTGTTGCAGAAAGAGCTTTGGGAACGATCGGTTCAGCGAATGCAGCTGCCGGGCATTTCGCTCATGGAGTTTTACTTCAAAATACCGGGACAAGCGCTGTTGGAACATTTACTCTGGGTTATACAATGGAACAATGGAGAAACGGGGGTGTTGCCGCTATTCAAAGCTTAACGGTTTGGTATAAAATAAGTTCTTCTGCGATCACTTCCCTTACACCGAATACAAATACCGGTTGGACACAGGTGACCGCTTTAACGACAGATAGTCCGATCCACACGACGACAGCTGCGGCATTGGATGGAAATGCAGCGGCTAATAAAGTGATTTTGACAGGTGTCTCAATTCCGGGTTTGACTGTAGCACCGGGAGAATATGTGATGATCAAGTGGGAAGATCCTGATAATTCGGGGTCAGATCACGGATTATCTATTGATGACGTTACTGTTGCGTGGGCAGTAAGTTGTATTACGACCAGTACAATTAACATTTCAGCTTGTGAAACATACACGGTTCCTTCAAACGATGAAACGTATATCACTTCAGGTGTGTATCACGATACGATTCCGAATGCTGCTTTATGTGACAGTATTATTACGATCAATTTAACGATCAAGAACAATACAACTGCTACTATTTCTCCTACGGCTTGTGGATCTTATACGGTTCCTTCTACGGACGAAACATACATGACTTCCGGAACCTATATGGATACGATTCCAAATGCAGCGGGATGTGATAGTATCATTACCATTAATCTGACCATCACGGGAAGCATTACTTATTATGAGGATTTTGATACGGATGGATTCGGAAATGCCGCGGTTTCACAGCCCGGATGTGCGCCGATCCCGGGTTATGTGACCAATGACGATGATTGTGACGATACAAACAACGCGATCACGCTTGGATCAACTTTTTATGAGGATTTTGATGGCGATGGATTAGGTAACGCTACGGTATCACAAGTTGCCTGTTCCGCACCGACAAACTACGTTTCAAACAGTACTGACTGTAATGACAGCACTTCTGTAATTGGAGCGGCACAAACGTACTACCAGGATTCGGACAATGATGGTTACGGAAACTCTGCTGTTTCCCAGACCACATGTACACCACCGATGAATTATATTTTAGACAGTACGGATTGTAACGATAACAACAACATGATCCATCCCGGAGCAACTGAAATTCCTGACAACGGAATCGATGAAGACTGTAATGGGTCTGATTTGAACACGCTTGGGTCAACATTGGGGATGTACCAGTTTACAGGACACACATGTGCTACACCGGTATTGGGATTGACAAGCACCCAACCTGCAAACGCAACGTTCAGCGATTACACATACAACAATGTAGATTGTGTATCAGGTACAGATTATTTGAATACAGGAAACTGGAATACAACGGCAACAGTAGATACATCGGAATATTACTCATTTACAATTACTCCGGACTCGTGCTATGCTATGGACCTGAACCAGTTGAAATGGATGCACCGTGTGAGTTCAACGACCGGATTGGCAACAGTTCATGTGCGTTCAAGCCTGGATGACTTTACTGCGGATATTTATTCAATGACATTTGCAGCAACCGGTGTTTATGTGAACGAAGCAGTAACACTTCCAGGTGCTTTTGATGCGGTATCTGAACCGGTTGAATTCCGTTTCTTTATTACCGGAGCAGCACAGGCAACAGGTGCTTACAGACATGAGGATGTAAGCCTGGTTGGTAACATCACTGCACTGGCAACTCAAACATATTACGCAGACACAGATGGTGACGGATATGGAGATCCTGCGGTTTCTGCAAGTGATTGTACACAACCCGTGGGTTATGTTTCTGACGCTACGGATTGTGATGATACAAACGAAGATGCCTTCCCAGGTGCAGTTTGGTACGAAGATTTTGACGGTGACGGTTTAGGAAACAATGCGGTTTCAATGACTCAATGTATCCAACCCGCGAATTATGTTTCTGACAATACAGATTGTAACGATACGGATGATCAGATCGGAAGTGTAGTGATGTATTATGTTGATTTGGATAATGACGGATATGGTGATGCAAACGACATGGGGACAAACTCATGTATTCCGATTGCAGGATCTGTAACCAATGCAGATGACTGTGATGATGCGGATAACCAGGTTCATCCGGGAGCAACAGAAGTGTGTGACAGTATGGACAATGACTGTGATGGTAATACGGATGAAGGATTGACGATTTTGACATATTACGAAGATGCGGATAACGATACATACGGAGATGCAACTTCTTCCGTAACGGATTGTATTCAACCGGCAGGTTATGTTTCCGATAGCACAGATTGTAACGATGCAAATGCAGCGATTCATCCGGGAGCAACAGACAACACGGGTAACGGAGTGGATGAAAACTGTGACGGAGTGGATGGAGTTTTAGGAATTGAAGAATCAATCCTTGCACAGTTGAATGTATTCCCGAATCCGGGAACGAATTCGGTTATCCTGAGCATGAATAGCGGATGGAACGGATTCCAGGTAACTTTTGCAGGTGTTGACGGAAAAGAAGTTGTATTGACTTCAGTTCAAAAATCAGCAAATGAATTGGAATTCAACACCAGCTCATTGGTACCGGGAGTATATTTCATTCGATTGACTTCTGCTTCAGGAACTGCTTTGGTTCGCTGGGTGAAAAACTAAGAATACAAAAACAAGAAATAAAAGGGCTGTCTCAAACGAGGTGGCCTTTTTGTTACGTCGACTTCGCTCAGTGACCGCAACAATTTCAAAAGGAGGCTGAGCGTAGTCGAAGTCACCTTTTAATTTTCTTTCAGTACCTTTGCATCAATGGAACACATCATTTATAATGTTACAGTGAGCCTTGATCCGTCAATTGAGCAGGATTGGGTGAATTGGATGCGGACGGTTCATATTCCGGCAGTAATGGCAACGGGCTGTTTTTTGGAAAGCCGCATGTCTAAAATGAACGAACAGGAAGACGGAGTATGCACGTATGCAATGACTTATGTGGCTTATAGCCAGGAGCACCTGGACGATTATCAGAAAAATCATGCCGCTGCTTTACAGGTAGACCATAAAAGCAGATATGAAGGGCGTTTTGCGGCTTTCAGAAGCACACTAAATGTCATTCAACATTTTCAACATGAGCGTTAGAGCAAAAAAACATTTAGGCCAGCATTTCCTGAAAGACAAGAATATCTGCAAAAAAATCGCGGATCAGTTCAAGCATCATCAGGGTGTGAAAACAGCTATTGAAATCGGGCCGGGAATGGGTGCTCTGACAGAGTATTTGTTACACGACAAAGAAACGGACCTGTATGTGATGGACCTGGATGAAGAATCCGTGGAATACCTGAAAATGCATTTTCCACAATTGGAAGGCAAGATCACCTTTGGAGATTTCCTGAAAATGGACCCGAAAACGATCGTTGGAGATAAGCCGTTTGCAGTATTGGGTAATTTCCCTTACAATATTTCTTCCCAGATCTTATTTAAGTGCATCGATCTCAAAGATTCAATTCCTGAAATTATGGGAATGTTCCAGAAAGAAGTTGCACAGCGCGTTGCTGAAAAACCCGGTACAAAAACGTATGGGATCCTGAGTGTGTTACTACAGGCATATTACGATATTGAATATTGTTTCACCGTCGATGAGCATGTATTCGACCCGCCACCGAAAGTGAAATCAGGAGTTATTCGTTGTACAAGAAATAACCGCGAGAAACTGCCGTGTGATGAAAAATTGTTCAAACAGGTTGTCAAAATGTCATTCAATCAACGGCGAAAAACGATTCGGAATTCCATTAAGGCACTGCTTCCGGAAAGTTACGAGGAGAATCCAATGCTTCAGCTTAGACCGGAAAGATTGGGTGTGGAGGAATTTATTGAGTTGACAAATTGGGTTGACAAGCACCGGACCGTTTAAAAGACAATAAAAATCTAATTTAGAAGGGATTTTGGTTTTCCTCCTTTATGCTTACGCAAAAGCTTTAGCATAGGCGCAGGAGGGAGATTTCCTGCTATAAAAGCACCAAT
>CBFGPJ010000235.1:0-5571 GCA_965650615.1 uncultured Fluviicola sp.
ATGTTGAACCTGTTTGCAATGGTGATGTTGCATATCCAGGTTACATTGGGAATCATTGTTGCTTTTGTTTCGGGGAAAATTTCTTACGCGGAAGGTTGGATGAAAAATCCGCAGTACCGTTTCTTCGGAATGGAACACATCTTATTGATGGTGATTGCGGTGACATTGGCAACAATCGGAAGAAAGAAAGCTGAAAAAGCCCTTGACCCGGCTAAAAAACATAAGACCATTCTGATTTGGTACACGATTGTATTGATCATCATTTTCGCTGCAATTCCATGGCCATTCAGAACAGCATTGGGAGGATCATGGTTCTAAGGAAGAATTTGCTTTTCATTTCAGCTGTTTGCTTTGTGCTTGTCAGTTGTGGCGAAGAGAAGAAACAGATAGCAGATGTTAAACCGGTTTCAAATGAACCGATCTCTTTGGAAGATGCACGAGCGGTGTATACCTTGAATTGTGCTTCCTGTCACGGACCGGACGGAACATTACAGGCATCGAATGCAAAGGATCTGTCAGTGAGTACGTTGGATGAAAAGAGCGTTGAAAAAATGATCCGTAAAGGAAATGACAAGGGAATGATGCCCTACGAAGACATGTTAAGCACACCGGAAATAAAGGGATTAGTAAAATTCGTTCAAAATTTACGGAAATAGGAAATGAGTGAAGGTCACGTTTTAGTAGATGCAGTTGAAGAAACCTGCGTACTTGTCGGAATTATTACATCTTCTGTGACGGATGAACAGGCTCACGAATATCTGGATGAATTGGAATTCCTGGCAGAAACTGCCGGTGCAACAGCTGTCAAACGGTTTACACAAAAACTTCCGATGGCAAACCCGCGGACCTTTGTAGGAACGGGTAAGCTGGAGGAAATCAAAGAATACATTAAGGAACACGGAATTGAGTTGGTTATTTTTGATGACGAACTTTCTCCTTCCCAGCTTCGGAACATTGAAAAAGAACTGGAGTGTAAGATCCTTGATCGAAATATTCTGATCCTGGATATTTTTGCTTCCAGGGCGCGGACTTCCCATGCGAAGACACAGGTCGAACTGGCTCAGATGCAGTACATGCTTCCACGTCTGAAGCGACTTTGGACCCACTTGGAGCGTCAAAAAGGAGGAATTGGTTTACGTGGTCCGGGGGAATCCCAGATCGAAACCGATAGACGGATCATTCAGACACGGATTGCACTCCTGAAAGAAAAGCTCAAAGAGATCGATAAGCAAATGGCAGTTCAGCGGGGTAATCGCGGACAGCTTGTGCGAGTGGCTTTGGTAGGATACACGAACGTGGGGAAAAGTACCATGATGAACCTGCTGAGTAAGTCGGAAGTATTTGCGGAAAACAAATTGTTTGCAACCCTCGATACAACCGTACGGAAAGTGGTGATTGATAATTTGCCCTTCCTGCTTACGGATACGGTTGGATTCATTCGTAAATTACCTCATCAATTGGTGGAATCATTCAAATCGACCCTGGATGAGGTACGTGAAGCAGATCTGTTGATCCATGTGGTAGACATTTCGCATCCCAATTTTGAAGATCAGTTGCACATTGTAAATGAAACATTGGCCGAATTGGATAATAAGGACAAACCGATGATCCTTGTCTTCAATAAAATCGATGCATATCAATACAATCCGGAGAATGAGCATGGCTCGAATATGACACTTGAAGAACTGAAAAAAACCTGGATGAACCGTTTACCGGCTACGAAGTGTGTTTTCATTTCAGCGACAAACAAGGAAAATGTGGAAGAATTGAGAGAAACCATGTATTCGGAGATCAAGCGCATTTTCGCGATCCGGTACCCGTTTAATAATTTCTTGTACTAATCTTCACGTGGGCGTTGGCCACGAATGCACGAATTTTTAAGGGCGCTTACCAGTGGGATTTATGTACTTAAGTCAGGTGGCTTCAGATATCGATTTTTGAATGTTCGAATTTGCTTTATCCGTTTCTAAATTCGCATGTTCGCGATATTACGAACAGCCCTTTGTCTGACTGGGATTCAGATGGAAAAATGCCTGAATTTTCGGTCAGAATTTATTAATGCCCTTTTGACTGTGGCAAGAGAAAATCTGCATCATACAAGCATAGAATAATCCTTTCGGTTGATACTTTTGCATTTAAGGAATACAGAGCGTAGCCGAAGTACGAATTTTCAGTATCTTCGGGTATGCGAAGTTGGATTTTAGGGATAGCGCTATTTACCTGTTATTTGTCTGTCGGTCAGACGGAATACCTGGACAGCTTAAAAAATACGCTTCAAAAACCCGTTTCTTCCGATACCATGCGTGTATTTCAATACAATGAAATTGCATGGACTTACCTGGATTACTCATTGGATTCTACCTTTGTGTTTGCAAACAAAGCAATCAACTTAGCTCAAAAATGCAAGTATCCGAACGGGGTCATGGACGCGAAAAATACCCTCGGAATCTACTACCGTTATTTGTCGGAATACTCTAAGGCGATTAACGTATACAACGAATTGATCGCGCTTCGGATCAGGAATCACCAGGAAGATAAATTGACTGGAGCTTATTCGAATCTTGGATCTGTTTATTTTGAGAAAGGTTCCTATGCACAAGCCCTGAAACATTACCAAAAAGCAATCGATATCGCTAAAAAGTATAAACAGGACGATAAAGTACTGGTCTTATATACGAATCTGGCTGCAGCTTATAAGTCTGTAGGACTTTATGATCAGGCAATATCGACATTTAATGAAGGGCTGAAACTAAACAAACGCATTAAGAATAAGGAGCAGGAAGCTCAGCTTTACATGAACCTAAGTACCGTTTATCATGATAAAAACATGCTGAATGAATCCATAAAATACTCTGAAATTGCCCGGAAGTTAAGCAGGGAGGTTCATGCAGTAAGGAACAGGCAAACAGTCCTGTACAATTTATCATTGGATTACCGTGCAACAAAGCAATTTTCAAAAGCAAAGGCCTGTTTGGATGAAATGTATTCAGTTGCCAGGGAACTGGATGAAGAAGATGTCTGGCTGGAATATTTCCTGGCACGGGCTAATTACCTGTCTGACCTGAAGCATTTCGATGAGGCTATGAAATTAACCCTAACAGCAGAAAAGTATGCCAACCAGGAAGCAGATTTACTGAGTTACGGGGAAGTGCAGCTTACAAAAGCGAGTATTTATGCTGAACTAAAGAAGTTTAAGGAAGGAATTGCCGCCGCAGAACTGGCATTAGATGCATTCAGAGATACGGAGGACGCAAACGCGCAAGTCCGAACCTTGAAAGTATTGTCGGAATTGTATAAAAGAGACGGAGCACCTGAAAAGGCTTTGAAAGTGTTTGAGGAGGCACAGGAATTAAAGGAAAAAACGGATTTGGAATCAGTGACAAACCAAATAGCAACGTTAAATTCATTGAATGAACTGGAGCGAAAAGAGCAGGATTTGGCCCTTTCAAGACAAACCAATCAGTTGATTACCGCTGAAAATAACCGGAAAAGTAACCTCATCCTGGGTTTATTCCTGATCGGGGGGTTGATTGTGATTTCCCTCGGGATCAGTTTTAAATCCAATCAGCAAAAGAAAAAAGCGAATGCTTTGCTGAACAAACAAAATGAAGAAATTGAAAACCAAAAAACGCTGATTGAAGAAAAGCAAACAGAGATACTGGATTCCATTCGTTATGCGAAACGTATCCAGGAATCGTTGCTGGTGCAGCACAAATTATTGAAAGAATCGTTACCCGAATCCTTTATTTTCTTCCAGCCGAAAGACATTGTTTCCGGAGATTTTTATTGGGCTACCAAACGGAATAATCAATTCTATCTGGCTATTTGTGACAGTACGGGACACGGTGTTCCGGGAGCATTTATGAGCGCTTTGAATATTACTTTCCTGAGTGAAGCGATCAATCAATTGGGGATTACCGATCCGGGAAAAATCTTTGACCATGTCAGAAAACGCCTGGTTGAATCGATCTCTCATGATGGTGCAAAAGACGGAATGGATGGCGTGTTATTTTGTTTTGACGAATCAAACCGTAAATTGACCTATGCTGCGGCATACAATAACCCGATCGTTATCCGCGATGGGGAACTCATTAAATTCCCTGCGGATAAAATGCCGGTTGGAAAAAGTGATTTGATGACTGAGTTCCAAACATATACCATTGACCTGGAACCGGGTGATGAATTGTTTGCTTATACAGATGGTTATGCCGACCAGTTTGGGGGAGAAAGAGGGAAGAAACTGAAACTGGCGAACCTTCATGAATACCTCTTAAACATTTCAACTGAGAAAATAACCGAGCAACACGATTTACTGAAAGAACATTTTCAATCATGGAAGGGAAACCTGGAGCAGGTTGACGATGTCTGTTTGTTTGGAGTTAAACTGATCTAGCCAATGAGTCCTTTGAAAAAGCAAAACCTGCTCTTAATCATTCTGATTATTTTTTATACCGTCGGATTGATCGGGTTACATACCGATTACCGGTTTTATTTTTTGGGCTTAACACCTTTTAACCTGTTGCTGTCTTTTGGCTGTCTTTATTTGTCGTTCAAGGATTATTCCCTGAAGAAACATATCGATATTTTGCTTGTTGGAGCTGCCGGTTATGCTATTGAATGGATTGGAGTCCGTACTTCGTTACTTTTCGGGCATTATCACTATGGAAGTGTTTTAGGGTATAAAGTAGACGGAATCCCCCTTACGATTGCATTGAACTGGGTAATTCTGACGTTCACTGCAGCGGCAATCGTTCATAAATGGAAAATCCCGATCATTCTGAAAGCGTTGATAGCGGGTGCATTGATGACAGGATTGGATTGGATCATGGAACCGGTTGCCATCCGTTCCGGGTTTTGGTCCTGGAAAAATAATACGGTCCCGATGTACAATTACATCTGCTGGATGATCTTTGCTTCTGTCTTTTCTTATTGGATTTTGAACAGAAAAACAGTAGAAACGAACAAAGTGACCGTCGGATTATTTGTGATCTTAGTGATATTTTTTGCAATTTTAAACCGATGATTCCAACCTGGGCAGGCATACTGATCTTAATCGGGACTTTTTTCCTTACGGAGTTCGCTGCGTGGTCTTCACATAAGTTCGCCATGCACGGTTTTATGTGGTATTTCCACAAAGACCATCATCAGGGCAAGGCCGGTTTTTTTGAGCGGAACGATGTTTTTTTTCTCATTTTTGCTATTCCAAGCTGGTTAGGAATTATGTTGGGCCTCATGTACAAGCAATACGGTTTTGTCTGGATGGGATTTGGGATCATGGCCTATGGATTTACTTATTTCTTCATTCATGATGTGTTTATCCATCGCCGGTTTAAATGGATCAGGGAAATCAATACACCTTATTTTTTAGCCATCAGACGAGCGCATAAAATGCATCACAAGCATTTAAATAAGGAAGACGGGGGGTGCTTTGGATTGTTGATCGTACCCTTGAAGTATTATAACGAAGCCAGGAAAATCTATAAACAAAATAAAGCGCTCAAATGAGTTTATACTTTTGGATCATTCTCGGAACAATAGTTTTTCCGTTCTTGCTAAGTTTCGATAAGAAGG
>CBFGPJ010000236.1:0-5563 GCA_965650615.1 uncultured Fluviicola sp.
CATCATAAGATGCAGGAAATGCAAATCAAAGATCCGGCACGTTTTGCAACAATTTTTAAGGATCCTTTGCCAAATCAGGGAACAAAACACAAACCGAATCCCGGAACTGAGAAATTAACCGGTGTTATTTATACCATTCCTGTTGTTTTCCACATTATTCACAACAATGGTTCGGAAAATATTTCGGATGCTCAGGTTCAGGACGCTTTGAATATCCTGAATCGGGATTATCGAAAACTGAATGCAGATACCAGCCAGATCGTAGCTGCTTTTCAAGGTGATGCTGCAGATGTGGAAATTCGTTTTGTTTTTGCTACTGTAGCTCCAAACGGCGCATGTTTTTCAGGAATTACGAGAACTGTTAGTGTACTAACTAATGATGGTTCTGACGGTGAAGCCCAGGTAGCTGCTGTTGTTAGCGGGAATAATGTTTACCAGGGAATCTGGCCGCATAATCGCTACTTAAATATCTACATAGCAAACGACATCGGTGGTGCTGCCGGTTATACCTTTAATCCGAACAACGGGGGAACGGCCCAACAACAAATGTATTACAATGGTATTTTTGCTTTGGAGAATTACACCGGGTCAATTGGAACTTCGAATATTACGAACAGCAGAACACTTACCCATGAAGTTGGCCACTGGTTGAATTTGTCTCACGTATGGGGAGCAAATAATAACCCGGGTTCGGCAGGCTGCGGTGGTACGGATAACGTAAATGATACTCCGGCAACACAAGGATCAACATCTTGTGCGACTACCCAGAACTCTTGTTCAACAGATAATGCTTATTGGGGATTTGACCAGATAGACCAGGTGCAGAATTACATGGACTATTCTTATTGTTCAAAAATGTTTACACAGGGTCAGGTTGACAGAATGCGTGCAGCAATGATCAGTTCGGTGGGAGGAAGAAACAACATCTGGACAACTGCAAACCTGAATTTAGTCGGCGGGGGACCAGGAACTTCACTTTGCGCATTGGATTTCGATGCTACCCAAACAACGATGTGTACGGGAACAACCGTTACGTATACCCCAAGTCAAACTTCCGGAATTGCAACATATTCCTGGACTTTTCCGGGTGGAACACCTTCATCTTCTACGGTTGCAAGTCCAACGGTAACTTACCCGACAGCCGGAACATACAATGCAAGTTTAAGTGTGACAGCTACATCAAATGGAGCAACTTATTCCAAATCGAAAACAAATTACATCACGGTAAATACGAATACAACTGTAAGCTTACCAATCAGTGAAGGATTTGTTTCAACTACTTTCCCTCCGACGGGCTGGACCATTTACAATACGAACAGCAGTTCCACATGGGCAAGAACTACATCAGCCGGTTATACCCCAACAGCAGGGAATTCGGCAAGATTTGCGAATTACACGATTAACGATGCAACATATGATGAGTTGCGTTTACCAAAAGCGGATATTGCAGCTTATTCAAGTGCTACCTTAACATTTGATGTTGCTTATGCTCCATATGATGCAACAAATTTTGATGGATTGGAAGTATTGGTTTCTACAGATTGTGGAGGAACATTTACGACCGTTTACTCCAAATCAGGAACTACTCTGGCAACTGCGATTGCAACTACCAGTGCCTTCACTCCGACAGCTGCACAATGGAGATCTGAAACAGTGGATCTGACTCCTTATGTTGGAAACAGTTCGGTTTGGATTGCTTTCAGAAACCTGGCAGGTTATGGAAATAACTTGTACGTAGATAATATCAATGTAAGTGGAGTAAGTGGTACTCCAACTGCTCCGGTGGCTTCGTTCTCTTCTACAAGCCAATCGATTTGTGCCGGACAATCAGTAACGTATACAAGTACTTCAACCAATAACCCAACTTCGTATAGCTGGTCGTTCCCAGGTGGAACACCTTCTTCATCCACTTCCGCAAGCCAGGTAGTGACGTATTCAAGTGCCGGAACTTATAATGTTACGTTGACAGCTACGAATGCCGGTGGATCAAATGCATCCAACCAAACAGGATATATAACAGTGAATGCTGCTCCTGCTGCTCCTACTATTACTTCAGGCGGAGCAACGACATTCTGCCAGGGAGGTTCGGTTACGTTAACTTCTTCTACCGGTTCGGCAACAACCTGGTCTAATTCTGCAAGCGGAGCTTCGATCACGGTTTCTACTTCAGGAACATATACAGCTACTACAACTGTGTCATCTTGTCCGTCTGCAGCATCAAACAGTATTTCTGTTACGGTAAATCCGAACCCAACGGTTAGTTTCAGTTCCGTTCCGATGCTGTGTGTATCGGATGGGCCTTATACCTTGGTTCAGGGAAGTCCTGCAGGAGGAACTTATTCCGGTTCAGGTGTAACAGGAAACCAGTTTAATCCTGCAACAGTAGGAATCAGTAACACAACGGTGACGTATAACTATACGAACGGAAACGGTTGTTCAGGATCAGCTCAGACGACAGTGGTAGTTGACGGCTGTGCATCAATCGCTGAAAATGAACTGGATTTCATCACGGTTTACCCGAACCCGTCGACAGGATTGTTTACAATCTCTTCCGGAGAAGTGAATTTGAATACTGTGAAGATTTTTAATGCACTGGGACAGGTTGTTTACGAAGTAAGTAATCTGCAGGATTCAAAACAAGTTATTGATTTGAAGCAGATGGCAAAAGGTGTTTATACGATCCGTGTTTTGACGGAGGTGGGAACACAGCATATTCCGATTGTATTGGAGAAATAAGAATTGATTGATTAAATAGGAAAGGCTGTTACGTTGTGTAGCAGCCTTTTTTTGTATGAGTAAAATTTTCCAATTCGCCAATTCGCAATATTACGAACCGTAAAGAAAAAAGTTATTTTCTTAACATGAAATAAGGGTTACTGTTTTATTTAAAAATGCTGTACGGAAAATCGCAACAACAAAAATCAATATGCAGAATTCCGTTTTCTATTGTTATGCATACCTAGCAAATTTGTCCTGAAACTTAAAATTGTGAAACCATGAAAAAAATAATTCTATTGTGCCTGAGTTTATATACGTATCATTCATTCGCACAAACTCCACAATTGCCTTCTATGGTAATTGCAGGGATTGAAGTGAGGAACATTGCATCCAATGAAGATATCCTTCGATCCGTAATATACAAAAGCCTGGTCAACTCCAAAAAGTATGTAGTAAATGACCGATACGATGTTGCTGAAAAGCTTGGCGATAACAAAATGAAAGAATGCATGGGGAAAGACTGTCTTGGAAAAGTTGGGAGCCAGTTGAGCGCTGATTTCGCCATGAGTGCCAGCTATGAAGGTTTGGGAGACCGGATTCTTATTTCCATGAAGATTGTCAATGTAAAGACAGGTGAAATCGAACAAAATGAAATTGAGCAATTTGAAAATCAACCACGTGAGTTGAACCGGATGACAGACATTATGATCTACAAATTACTTAAAATGGATGTAGATTTCACGGTATATAAAGCCTTGTTTTTCAAAGACGGACCTACGGCAAGTGCGGGATTGGGGAAAATGAATAATTCAGGGCCCCGGATCGGTTTTGCAGTTGCCACGGGAGAAAACGGCGAGTTTTTTACTAGGAGTGAACGTGATGGCGGGGTGGGCACAATGCCCGTTTTGTTCAACATCGGTTATCAGTTGGAGGTTCAGTATGCCGGAAGTGAAAAGTTTAGCGGCTTGTTTGAGTTTTTGGGAAATGTTGCAGGCATGGAACATGGTACTCCGATACCTTCATTGGCTATTATGCATGGTGTCCGCTTTGGGAAAGGTGCCTGGGAAATTGCAATGGGGCCATCGTTTACAATGAAGCGTTTGGTTTCAGGAACAACGGATTACGACGGTGAATTCCATACTTTCCAGGAATTGAATGATGACATGGGAGTGACGAACGCTGCTCATATGGATTATTTCAAGCGGCCGGATACCCGCGGAGCAACTTATTTTTCGACCAATTTCATTTTTGCAGTTGGAAAAACTTTCCGGCCGGGAGCATTGAATGTTCCGCTGAATTTTTATGCGAGTATGAATAAATACGGAACCACCTATGGGGTTTCACTTGGAATCAACATCACCCGATCACGTAAATACACCTACACCAAATAAATCAGCGCCCTCGCCGAAGCTATTGATGACATGCGATCAGCGGAGGAGCACAGAAAGAGGAGTGGAGAGGAGAATCCCCGGTCACTGAGTTTAGTCGAAGTGCCGGGGATTTTTTGTAACTCAAACTTTCAATCGTCGGGTAAAGCTCATGATTGCAGCAAGAACAACGAATAATCCCAAACTTCCTACCAGTAAAGCATAGGTTTCGAGGTTTACAATCACATACAGGAAGCTGTAAAGAATGGAAATCGCGGTAAAAATAGTGAGCGCAAACTTCAGCGATCGAAGAACAGAATAAGCATACCAGCTCAATAAGGCGAGGATTCCGGTACCTGCTGCAAGGTAGGAACGTGCAAATCCAAATTGTTCTGAGAAGGAAAGAAGAATCGCATAAAAAAGAATGAGTGACAATCCTACCATCAAATAATGAATCGGGTGGATGCTCATTTTTCCGATTAATTCGATGAGGTAAAACACCGTAAAGGTTAAAAGGATCACCAGGATCGCATATTTTACGGTTCGTTCATTTAGCTGATACTGATCAACACTTTCCAGGAAATCTATCGATGCTTCGGATAGTTTTGCATAGGGTTTGGAGTGATCGATTCCAACTCTGGGATTCTGAGCAATGTTCATCATATTCCAGGAACTTGTAAAACCTTTCTTGTTTTCAAAGGAATCCGGATTTGGAAGAGAAGTCCCCGAAAAGGACGGATTTTCCCAGTTTGAAGTCATGTTGTATACGCTTTTTTTTGCAAAACCTTTTAAAATGACCTTCCCGGAACCATTGATGGTATAGCTTGTATTGACGTTGATTTCGGTGGTTGTTTTGTCAATAGTGAATGGAGCCGTTGCGTAAAATAACTTGTCCGGGCTGCTTTCTGCCATGGTTTCCTGTTCAATTTCGAGTCCCTTTCCATTGATTTTTCCCATGTTCGAAATACGGGTTTCAGCAAGTGCCAGCAAACCGATCTGTGCCTTTGAAAGATCCAGGTTCCCATTATCCAGGTTCGGGACAAATTTGGCCGAAGTATAATTGTTTGATTGAAAAACAGGAAAATGATAAATTCCGCGTTTCTTGGTACTTGCACTTACATTGAGACTTGTTTTTTCATTTTCAGGGAAGAAGAACAGGTACTTTTTGTTTTTGCTGTTTTTGAGCGGGATCCGCAAGACTAATCCTTTGTATACGAAGTCACTTCCCCATTCGGAACGTATTTCTTCCTTGATCATTTCTGCGCGATCTTTCCGTTCCTCAATTAGGAACATAACTCGCGCCAGGGGAGGCAGCAGGAGGATTGTAATTACTCCGATTAAGAGAAAACGTCCGAAAGGTGCGTTTAAGAACTTCATGAATTCGCCGGTTTCGGATTTGTCTGATTTTGATTGATTTTCCATTTTGTTTTAGATTAAAAGAGCTTTGAAATTCAAAGTAAATGAATAAAAAAATAGCT
>CBFGPJ010000237.1:0-5541 GCA_965650615.1 uncultured Fluviicola sp.
CTGATTCATTGGTTTTGTGCAGAAAGCGGGTTGCCGCGCGACCGTGCGGAAGTTGAGTTTGCACGATCGTGTTTCCAGTTTGAATATTATGCCTTAGCCGTTGAAACAGGTTATGCTTTGGAAATTAAAATCGATTCTGCCGATCCGAATAGAAAACCGAATCCCAAACCTTCCCTTACGAAATGGAATATTCCGGTTGGCCCGGTAGTGGTCTTTGGAGCAAGCAATTTTCCTTTTGCTTACTCTACTTTGGGTGGAGATGTTGCTTCTGCACTTGCTGCCGGTTGTTCGGTCATCGTGAAAGCACACGCCATGCACCCGCATACGAGCTCGATTTCTGCTCAATTGATCCTGGAAACAGCCAAAGAACACGGTATGCCGGATGGAATCCTGTGTCATTTATTGGCTGAAGATTTTACAGTCGGGCAGCAGCTGGTACAGGATTCGCGTGTCAAAGCGGTTGGATTTACCGGAAGTATCGGTGGTGGAATGGCTTTGCAGAAAATGATCAACGAACGTAAGGAACCGATTTCACTCTATGCGGAAATGGGAAGTTCGAATCCAATTGCGGTCACAAAAGATGCATTTGAAAAGCACGCTCCGGAAATTGCGAAACAGATCAGTGCATCGGTTTTGTTGAATGCAGGACAATTTTGTACTTCTCCCGGCTTGCTGTTTATCGAAGAAACCGCAAATTTCAATGCCTTTAAGGAAATGCTGGTCCAGTCTTTCTCTCAAAGCGAATTGCAGTGTATGTTACACCCCGGAATTTCCAAACGTTATTTCGAACGGGTGAAAGAACATGCTCCTTTGGTCACGGTTGTCTACGAGGGAAAATATGAGGGAAACTTTATTCAACCGACTTTAGCTATAACCAATGCAACCCAATTCATTGCAAATCCGCAAATCCAGGAAGAGATCTTCGGCTCCTATCTGACTATCGTGACCTGTTCCGATAAAGCTGAAATGAAAGAATGCCTTCAATTGCTGCAAGGTCAATTAACAACAAGTCTTTATGCTGAATCGGACGAAGAAATCGATTATTTCCTACCCGTTTTAACAGCCAAATCAGGGCGAATCATCCTGAATGGAGTGCCAACCGGGGTGGAAGTAAGTTTTGCCCAGCAACATGGCGGACCCTTCCCAAGTAGCTTGAATTCCTACTTTACATCTGTAGGTTGGGATGCAATCAAACGCTTTCAACGACCTGTTACATTTCAAAACTTCTCAAAAGTATTTAGTTGTAAAAAGGTGAATTTCAACGAAAACAATACTTTTTTACATTTTCTTAACGGAAAATACGAATAAACGTATTGGTGAGTCGAATTAAAAACACTTTATTTGTCCTGATGAATTCCCTATCGTTCATTAGTTCTATTGTTATATTTGTATTTAAATTTTAGATTATGTCAGAAGAATCAGGCTCAAAGAAAAACATGACACCGGCACTAACAGCGATTATTGTTTTGTTGGTTGTTTTATTAGGAACGATGACTTATTTATGGAGTTCAAAAAATGGCGCTTTGAAAGAAGCAACCAAGAAGAATGAAGAGCTTCAAGCGGACATCGAGGAAATGAACAAAATGATGGCTCCGTTTTTAGGGAGTGAAACCACTAACGACTTGATGTCGGATTTCACCAATATGATGGATACATACGATGCGTTGATTAAGAAAGATGCATCCAAATCTGATAGCTTGAACGCTCAGAAAGATAAGATCCAGGGATTGATGACTGAGTTGGAAACAGCAAAAAAGAATGGTCGTGTAACAGCATCATTGATTGCTAAATTGAAGCGTGAAAATGAAACATTGCGCCAGATTATGATCAGTTATGTGAAACAGATCGACCAGTTGAATACTATGAACCTGAAGTTGACTTCCGAATTGGATGAAACTTCCACGCAATTGGCGGAAACACAGACTGAGCGTGATACCTATAAAGGTCAGGCTGAGCAAAGTGCCGAGCAGGTTCGTAAAGGATCCAAACTCAATGCGTATGGTTTTTCATCAACAGGTTTGCGCATGAAATTGAACGACACAACAGAGCCAACAACCAAAGCTCGTAACTGTGTTCAGGCAAAATCAACGTTTACAATTGGAGAGAACAATATTGCAGAAGCAGGGGATCGTTCGGTTTACATGCAGATCATTGATCCGGATGGTAAAACATTGCAAGGTCGTTCCGGAGGTACTGCAAGTGCTGCTGACGGCGGAAACTTTGTTTACTCGGCTAAACGTGATATTCAGTATGGAAACAAAGCGGTTGACGTTACGATCTTCTATGATTTCAACGGGGAAGAGCCGGTGAAAGGAAATTACAAAGTAAAAATCTACTGTGATGGTCAGGTGATCGGTTCCGATAGCTTTACCTTAAAGTAAATTGAATAAAGAAATGTTGGCTCCGGGATTATTTGTAGTTCCGGAGCTAACTGTTAAAAAGGAATAAACGTTGAAACGTTTTAGGTAAATTAGTCGGACTGAAGTCCAATTTTTAAAGTTAGGTAAATGACAAATATTTTTATCGCAAATCTCGATTGGGAGATTACATCGGAGGATTTGCAAGCAACGTTTTCAGCGTTTGGTGCGGTTCACTTGGCACATGTAGTGTTTGATGCTAAGACAAAACAGTCCAAAGGCTTTGGTTATGTCGAAATGGAGAGTGCAGAAGAAGCAATCAATGCTATTCAGGCCCTGAATGGTTTCGAGGTTAATGGCCGTAAGCTGGATGTGAAAATTGCTTCCCCGAAAGCAAATCGTCCGAAACCGGAGGATAAACCAAAGAAACCTGCGTTTGGTAACAAACCTGGTGGTTTTCAAAAGAAGTTCAACAACAACGGTCCAAGACAAGGAGGTCATGGCGGTGGTGGAGGTTACAGATCAAATGATCGTAATTCGAACGACCGTGGCTCAAGCTACAACCGTGAAGGAGGAAGCGGAAACTCAAACTACAATCGTGGTGAAGGAGGAAGCTCCAATTACAATAAGAGAGAAGGAGGAAGCTCTGACTCTAATTCCGGTTCGGGAGAACGTCAGATGCGTCCACGCAGAAAATTTGATAACTAGTTAAATTAATTCATGTCAGAAGCTGTCAATCAAGGTCACGTAGACATACGTGTAGATGAATTCGGTATTGCTACTATCGAGTTCGGACATCCATTAAGTAATTCATTACCAGGAAAAATTCTTCAAAAATTAGCTCAAACAATTACAGATGCAGGAAATGATCCGGCAGTAAAAGTGATTGTTTTGAGATCTACCGGAGACAAAGCATTTTGTGCCGGCGCAAGTTTTGATGAGTTGATCTCCATCCAGGATTTGGAAACAGGAAAAGTATTCTTTTCCGGATTTGCACAAGTAATCAATGCTTGCAGAAAATGCCCGAAATTAATTATCGGTCGTATTCAGGGAAAAGCAGTTGGAGGAGGAGTAGGAATTGCTTCGGCAGTTGACTATTGTTACGCAACCCGTTTTGCAGAAGTAAAACTTTCTGAGCTGGCTGTTGGGATCGGGCCATTCGTGGTCGGGCCGGCTGTAGAACGAAAAATGGGCCTTTCAGCAATGTCTCAATTGGCAATCAATGCCACAGAATGGAGAACAGCCGAATGGGCAATGCAAAATGGTTTGTATGCAGATGTGTTTGATGATGAAGATGAAATGGATGAAGAGATTACACGTCTCGCAACCGTTTTATCGAAGTCAAGCCCGGAAGCAATGGCAGAATTGAAAAAGGTCTTCTGGAAAGGAACGGAAGATTGGGATCAATTATTGTCAGACCGCGCCGGGATCAGCGGAACGCTGGTCCTTTCGGATTTTACGATCAATGCGATCAATTCGTTCAAGAAAAAGTAAATCAAACCGATTGAAATAAGTAAAGGGTGTTCGAAAGAATGCCCTTTTTTGTTGGGATATGATTGTATGCTCATCACAGGCCGTAAAATATTCATTCCACTAATTTTTAAGTACATCTCATGAAAAATTAGCTACCTTTGGATCGTTCAATACCCCTAAATCTAAATATGAAAACTCTACTTTTAATCTCTCTTGCGTTCATCAGCCTTCAGCTTAAGGCACAAACCTGGGTTCAGGTTCCGGACCCTAATTTTCAGAATTTTTTAACAGCAAATTATTCAGCAGGTGCTTTTATGACGAGTGGGGGCAACTTCTATATTGACTCGGATCATTCGGATATTCAGGCAGAAGATAGTTTGGAAATCTCAAGTTTGAATATTTCGAGTATAGACGGGGTGGAAGCATTTGTGAATTTAAAGACATTAAACTGCTATAATAATCAGTTAACGGTGTTACCCACTTTACCGCCCAATTTGGTCTTTTTGAATTGCGATAATAATCAGCTAAGTAGTTTGCCTGTTTTGCCTACTTCGGTATTTTTCCTTTATTGCAATAATAACCAGTTAACGGGTTTACCCGTATTGCCATCGGGATTGATTTTTTTTTGCTGCTATGGAAATCAGTTGACCGCACTTCCGACTCTACCCGCTCAGCTTCATACATTAATATGTTCT
Source organism: uncultured Fluviicola sp. (assembly GCA_965650615.1). Taxonomy (GTDB): domain Bacteria; phylum Bacteroidota; class Bacteroidia; order Flavobacteriales_D; family Crocinitomicaceae; genus Fluviicola. The sequence goes on from CBFGPJ010000237.1 coordinate 4,526, forward strand.
CATAATCAAATAACAAATATTACAGGTTTACCAAATGATTTGCAGATTTTTGGATGTTCAAATAATCCGTTAATTAATTTTCCTCTGCTTCCTCCAAACTTGTATGCTTTGTACTTTGACAGTATTGGATTACCCGGCTTGCCATCTCTGCCATCAACATTGTACGGGCTTTCTTGCAGGTATAACGGATTGACAGCACTTCCTCAACTTCCGGATTCATTAAATAACTTAGACTGTGGTGGAAATCAGTTGACCGAATTACCAATACTACCTGCCAGTTTGGAGGTTCTTGATTGTCAATATAATCAAATTCATTGTTTTGATCCTTTTCATGTAAACCTGAATATCTTGGTTATTGAAGGAAACCCATTTACGTGTCTTCCGAATTATCTTCCTACTGTCGGTACTGACTTATTGATATATCCTTTATGTGACATAAATGACCCTGTAAATAATCCTGATGGATGTATCGCAGCTATGGGAGTGGAAGGAACTTTGTTTCATGATGTAAATGCAAACTGTACGAATACCGGTCAAGTACTGAAGTATATTCCAATGTTAGTTCGTGACTCGAATGGAACGTTGGTTTCATCATCAACAAGTTTGATCAATGGGGATTATTTTTTTACTGCTGCTCAGGGAACGTATGAATTGAGTATTGACACTTCAAATCTTACACCGTCTCTTCAGGTTACTTGTCCGGTAGGAAATTCTTCTGTGGCAACAGTTCCTTTGTCTGATACAGTAGTTTCCGGAGGTGATTTCGGATTGGTATGTAGCGGATTTGATTTGGGAACGCAATCAATTGTTCCTAATGGTTTAGTTTTTCCCGGACAAACACATGAAATATCCATTCTTGCAGGAGATTTAACAGCACAATACAACATGCATTGCGCATCTGGGATTCAGGGTGAGGTAACGGTTTCTGTAACAGGTCCCGGAACAGCCTCTTTCGGTGGTTCTCCTTCCAATGTGTCCGGGAATAATGCGGTTTATTCCATGGCAGATTTCGGAGC
>CBFGPJ010000238.1:0-5502 GCA_965650615.1 uncultured Fluviicola sp.
ATATGCCTGAAACACACAATTCGTAATTTCTCCGCCAACTTTGCAGAACGGACCAATTGTAGTTGCTCCATAGATCTTCGAACCCATTTTCACCACTGCATGTTCACCCAATGAGAACGGTCCGCGAATCATTGATCCTTCCATTACTTCCGCATCCGCTGCAATGTAAATCGGTCCGGAAGTAGTATTTAAAAATGAGCCTTCGACAGACGCTCCGGCTTCCAAAAAGATCAAGGAAGGGTCACCGATAATGGTATTGGAGTTCGGGATATATTGTGATTCTCTTCCACCGGTAAGAAAAAAATAATCTGCTACTAAAATTTCATCGTTCATTTGGAATAAATCCCAACGCTGGGTCAGTTCCAACGGATGTTGCTCCGTCCATTTGATCTTTTGTTTTCCTTCTCCTCTCCTTGCAATCCAGGTATCACCCGAAACAAGAATCTGGTTGTCTTCCAAAACAACCACTGCCGCTGCAATTGCATCCGTGGGGATAATTGCAGCATTCACTTCCACATCTGTTTTACCTGAAATCCGCGGAAATTTTTTGGAAATATATTTTTCCGTCTCAAATGACACGGTTGCCTCCGGAATCCATTTTTCCCATCGTTCTTTGTTGGTAAGAATTCCCACTCTTAAGTCACCTACCGGTCTTGTAAGCGTTAATGGTGCAAAGCGCAGGTGCAACCCGTTATCGTGAAGAATGATGTTCATGGTAATGCTATTTGTTAAATTAAAGATAGCTATTCTAAATTACGAATTGCGAATTAGGAATGCCGAATTATGAAAATAATTCTTCGAGGCGGGGATCGTTGTAATCTTTGATGAAGAACAGGACGTTCGGATAATTCGCGAATTCCTCTTCTGCATGCGTTGTGGTAACAATAATTGTTTTCATTCCGGCATTCAGAGCAGCTTCTGCTCCTTTCGGCACATCTTCAAATACAATACAGGATTCCGGTTCTACTTTCAACTGTTCTGCCCCTTTCAAAAACACTTCCGGATTCGGTTTACTTTCCATCACATCTTCAGCACTTACAATCGCACTGAAATACGAACGAATATGCAGATCGTCCAATACGAAATCAATATTGGACCGGACTGCAGCTGAACCGATTGCCATAGAAATCCCTGAACCGTCTGCCTTCCCGATCAATTCTCCCAGACCGGGAATCAAAGTCAGGTGCGGACGATAGAGTTCCCTGTACATTTTCTCTTTCCGGTCGGAATAATATTTAATTGTTTCTTCGGTGAGTGTTCCTTCTCCAAAAACACGGTCGAGCAACTCGTGATTCTTCCCATACATTTGCTGTTTCACCTGATCTAAGGTCAAGCCGGCTTTGAGGTCTTCATTTAAGATTTCGTTCCAGACCTTCAGATGGAATTCCATGTCGTTGATCATGGTACCGTTGAGGTCGAAGAGAAATGCTTTATTCATAGTATTATTTTTTCTCATACTTTTTGCCAAGGCTGAAAAAGTATGCAAAACATCCTTTAATTCCTGCCATTCAAAGCCGCTCGTGAAAAATATCTTTTTTCGTGTTTTAAGGTCAAAAGAACAGATCAGGATCTGAAACGCAAGCGCTTTTGACAAAACACTATGAAAAAAAACATTTTTCTTTACTTCGCTTCCTGAATGGCAGTGCAACGCGAAATAATTCGTTTAAATTAATTGATACCAGAACGCGGGGTGAAATATCCAGGTTAAAAAAACTTTAATTCTATGTAGCTTTTTAGTTGGAAGAAAATCAAACTGTTTGAACCTCTTGAATATTTCCTGTTCCTGGTTTTGAAATAAGCCAAAGACCGATGAAAGTCAATAGTCCATTCAAAATCAATAGCTCGTTCCCGAAAATGTAACCTCCTTTATAGGTTCCATCCATTTGTAAAATGCCACCCGTGCAGGCTTGTGAGTACTTGCTTATAAAGAAACAGATTGCCGGTATCAATACACAAACAAACGGTACCAGATTTTCATTTAAACGGCGTCTGGTGAAAATTCCCAATGCAAATAAGCCAAGTAACGGACCATAGGTATAGCCGGCCAATTTGAGGATCAAACCAATCAAATCGGTCCCCGGAGTAGCATCCACGTACCAGTTTGTGCCAAGAATAATCAATAGGAACAATAACGAGAAACCAATATGTACGATTAGTTTGTAACGTTTTTTCTGTTGCTCTTCTCTTCGGTTAAAATTCAGGAAATCGATACAAAATCCGGTTGTCAAGGCTGTCAACGCGCTATCCGCTGATGCGTATGATGATGCGGTGATTCCCAATAAGAAGAATATTCCGGCGATGGACCCGAAATTATTCAAAGCAAGCGTCGGGAAGGTATGATCTGTATTTGCAGGCACTTCCAAACCAGTTGCATTGATATAAACGTACAATGCACCTCCAAGTAACAAGAACAAGAAATTCGTAATTACCAGGATCGTTGTGAATGAATACATGTTCTTTTGCGCATCACCAATGGATTTACATGTCAGGTTCTTCTGCATTAAATCCTGGTCCAAACCGGTCATGGCAATTGCCAGGAACATTCCTCCAAAGAATTGTTTGTAGAAATACAAAGGAGAATTCGGATCGTCAAAGAAGAAAATGCGCGACATGGAATAGCCGTTTTTTGTACTGGATGAAGTGATTTTATCATACAAACCGGAAAAGTCGACTCCCAATGTCTGTGCAATGATAACCGTACAAATAATAACGGAAGAAACCAGGAAGATGGTTTGGAAAGCATCCGTGTAAACAATTGTACGGACACCACCTTTAAAGGTGTACACCCAAATCAACACGATTGTAGTAACCGTTGTAACCCAATAAGGAACACCTAAATCTTCAAATAAAAACATTTGAAGTACTTCCGTTGCAAGGTATAAACGGGTTGCAGAACCGAGGGTCCGCGACAAGATAAAGAACGCTGCACCGGTTTTGTAACTCACAATTCCGAAACGTTTGTTCAGGTATTCGTAAATTGAGGTCACATTCAAACGGTAATAGAGTGGCATCAAAATTTGTGCAATGACGACATACCCCAGAATGTATCCCAGAACAATCTGGAAGTAAGCCATTCCTTCGGAAATCATTTTGCCTGGAACGGAAATAAATGTCACTCCCGAAAGGGAAGTTCCGATCATTCCAAAGGCTACCAGATACCAGGGACTTTGCCTGTTACCGGTGAAAAAAGAATCCGTATTCGCCTTTCTGGATGTCAAATAAGCCATCAGGATGAGTAATCCGAAATATCCGATAAGCACTGCGGTAATAAGTCCGGGAGTTAAGATGTTGTTCATTGAGTTGAAAATTCGAGAGGGCTAAGTTAATTCTTAAATTGAGAAGTAAGAAGTTGAAAGGTAAAATTGCAAATTAGAAAATTAGCAATTTAGGAACTTAGCAATTTAGCAATATTACTAACAATACGCTCCAAAATGAACAGCAATAAAAAGTCGGGGCGCTCCATATTTGGAACACCCCGACTTTTTTGATTCAATATCTATTACTTCGATGCCAATTCAACGAACTCATCGTAAGAAATTTCTTTCGAGTTCAATTTCACTGTATCCTTGAAGTATTGAGTCAATTTTGTTTCTGCCAGCATATCATAGATACGATTTGCTTCGTCGCGGTTTTGCAAAGCACCGGCAGCTTGTTTTGTCAATTCCGCATCTTCCGGTGCAGGAATTCCGTATTGTGCAAACTGGTTAGCGATCAATCCTTTCGTGAATTCGATCACTTCTGCATTGTCCAACTTGATATCATTCGCCTTGAAGATATGTCCCTGGATCAACTGCCACTTCAAATCTTTCGCATAACTATCGTAATCTGCTTCGATTTGTTCGATCGTGATCGGTTTTTCATTTGACAACTGGATCCAACGCTTCAAGAAATCATTCGGAAGATTAACCGGTGTGTTTTCTACCAAATCACGGTAAACTTCACGTGTCAATAAACGATCCGAATCATTTGCGAACATTGTTTTCAAATCAGATCCGATACGCTCACGCAATTCCTTCTCGGAAGAAATTGCTCCTTCACCGAATAATTTATCAAACAAGTCCTGGTTCAATTCAGCCAACTCCATACGCTTGATGTCGTTGATTGTCATTTGGTATGAATCAGAGTGGTTTGCCAATTCTTCCGGCTTAATTCCAAGCATGGCTGCTTTATCGCTGTCACCACGTGTAATTGCAGAAGCAGAAACAGTTACCTTATCTCCAACTTTCTTACCAACCAATGATTTTTTTACTTTCTTGTCTTCAATGAATTCCATAGAAGTTGTCGAAGAATGCATAATTCCACCTTCTTTGATCGATCCATCCTCATTCAACTCAACGAACTGAGCTAAAATCATGTCTGTATCATTCACCTCATCCGCAGAAGTCATTTTCCCGTAACGACGACGTAAATCATCAATTTGCTGGTCGATCAATTTATCATCGATTTTTACCTGAACATAATCGTATTTGCTTTTATTCGTCAATTTCAAATCGATTGCCGGGGCGTATCCGATCTCGTAAACGAATTCAAAATCTGCAGGATTATCGAAATCTCCTTTTACTTCTGATCCTTCTTTCGGGATCGGGTTTCCAAGGATTTCCAATTTATTTTCTTGGACATAAGCGTACAAAGCATCAGAAACCAATTTGTTCATTTCTTCAGCCAAAACACCTTTTCCGTATTGCTTTTGGATCAAGCCCATAGGAACTTTTCCCGGACGGAATCCAGGAATTTTCGCTTGCTTGCGATATTTATCTAAGGAAGCAGCTACCTTGCTTTGGTAGTCTGCCGGTGAAACCTGCACCGTTAATAATGCTGTTTCTGCATTAACTTCTTGACGTGTTACGTTCATTCCGTTTTCTTTTAATTCTTAACCTGTATAAACAAAAAATGGTCTTCATTGACAAACAACGAGACCATCTGAAGTGCGGATGGAGGGACTCGAACCCGCACACCTCTCGGCACTAGATCCTAAGTCTAGCGTGTCTACCAATTTCACCACATCCGCATATTATATAAACACTTTCGTGTTCTTATAAACTTATTTCAATTTTTCAGAATTTCGTTTAATCCCGCCCTTGTGTCTTTTCTGAAGCTTCAGCGTAAGCATTTGGGTGCACAAAATTAGTCATTATTTCAATTATTGCAAGCAGATGAAAAGATTTTTCATTAAAAAATGTAAAAAAGTGGGCTTCGACTTCGCTCAACCAACTTTTGAGTGCTCATTCTTAAACAAATAGGTAAACTGAGCGCAGTCGAAGCTATTTCTTTCGGAACAACTCCAGCATTGGCTTACCAATCGCTGTATTTGGCCGCTGAACATCCAATACATGTACCAGAGTAGCAGCAATATCTATAATTTCATATGGTGTAAACACATCTTGCGGAAGAATATCTTTCCCGTAAAACAATACCGGAACATGGGTATCATAATTAAATGCAGAACCGTGACTTGTTCCTTTATGCGATCCTGGAGTATCTGCCGTTTTTGGCAAATAACCC
>CBFGPJ010000239.1:0-5498 GCA_965650615.1 uncultured Fluviicola sp.
AGGCAATTGAAATGGGAATCGAAGGAAAAGTAATTGTTCAATTTATTGTCGATGAAAAAGGAACCATTACTAAGGTTGGTTTATTACAACATGTAGATCTCTCATTAGATCTGGAGGCCATGCTTATAGTACTTTTACTAGATCGATTTGAACCAGCAATGTGCAATGGCAAACCTATCAAGTCAATTTACTCAATCCCAATAACATTTAACTTGGATTAATTTCTAAAAACAAAAATGCACAATCTTTTAGTTGGAAAAGTCTTATTATCTGTGTTTGATGAAGTGAACCAAATGACATTTAATTTCTGTTTCTCATTCTCATTCTCATTCTCATTCTCATTCTCATTCCCATTCTCATTCTCATTCTCATTCTCATTCCTCTTCATACAACTCTCTGCCCCACTCATCCACACTGCGGTGATTGTAATGCTCGTTCCAAAGCAATTCGCTGAATTCTGCTTTTAGTTGGCTGATCGCTTCGGGATCCGTGATTCGAATGCGCGTTTCATGGTTCAACAAACAGCCGGAGCGCGTAAAGTTTACGGAACCCAGGTATGCGATACAGTCATCAATAATGTATAATTTGCTATGCAGGTTGAATGCCTTCGAGCGGTCGGTCTTTTTGCGGGAAAAATAGGAATAGAAAATTTTAACCGGGAAAAGTGAGCTGTAGGAATAATACCAAAAGTTAATTCTTCCAGCATGTTTCCAGAGCAGTTGCCCGATAAGTGCAATGATTGCGGGAACCACGAATCCAATAACATCCGAAACACCCGTTGATCCGGAAAATAAAACAGGAAGCCTGCAGATTGCTGCAAATCCGGATAAAACGAGTAAGGTAATTCCCAGCCAATGGAAGGCCTGCTTCCTGCTTTTTAACTGTTCATCCACATGTTTGTGCTGTTTGACAATCCGGTAACTGTTTTTGTCTTCGTGCTTGTGATCTTCCACTTCATCGGAAGTAACCAATTCGACATGTATACCCAATCTGAAACGATCCAGCAAAATATCGACAAGGCTTGCAGACAAATAAGGCGACATCACCCGGATTGATCGCTTTGCCCGACGCATATCTTCCAGAATTGCTTTTCCTGCTCCTTTTCCAATGAAGATATCTCCTGCAACAGTTCTTATTTCCTTACTCATAACAGTGGTTTGTTGTTCATTATTAATAAGCCCAAAGAACGGATTCGATACAGTGATTGAGAAAAAATTTTCGATCCAAACTTTAACAAACTTTTTTTGTAAAGAAAAAGCGCATTTAGTAACTTCCTGTTGAACGGTAAATTCTAAGTTTATGTATCGATCCGCAAAATATCGAAACACGCTTGCCTTAATACCTCTATTACTGTTAGGAGTTCTAATTCTTTATGTGAACTATCAAATCATACTTTGGGGAGTCAGGAAAGACTACCTAAGCGTGATTTACTTCGTCTGGGTGCTGATCGGTTTCCTGATCTTCATCTTTTACCTGGAGCTCATTTATTACATGTATTCCGTTATGGAGATCACAAAGAATGAGATCATTTTCACCAAACCATGGAGACGTTTCGGCTTGTTCCGTAAACGTCGGAACCGCTGGACCATTTCACACAAGGAATGGACAGAATTGCATGCTTTCAATTTCAAATCGCATGTAACACTCTATTTCAGAAAGGAACGGGATGCAGTCTTTTTTGCGACAATTGACGGTGGAAGTTTCTTCGTAAAGAAACTCAAGAAACATTGCAGGGAAAAGCTGATCTACACATCCCAAAATGACAGATTCCCTGGGAAACTGTGTGCAAAAATGGCAGATGAGTTCCCGGAGCGCATGATGCATTATTGAAAACCACTGCACTGAGTCAAGCCCGAATCATTACAATCTATTGTCCCGGCTTGACTCAGTTTATCCACCTGATCGAACCATATCCAACCACTATTTCAAAAGTAGTTTCGGCTATGATGTTTTTACCTTTTTTGATTTTTCAACTATTTTTTTCTTGCAAAAAACCATGTGATTCACTAACTTACTGTTGAATGTAATTTATTGAGTCATGTCCTGAACGGATTTTAGCAAGAAATCCGTTATTTACCTCATTTGAAACATCCTTTTTATTGGCCATTAAAATTTACAAATGAAACAAAGACGCAAGGATTTTTAAAATCCAAAATCAATTGGTCACTAATTAATTAGTTGTCTGAGTTTTGTCGGATGCCTTTCCAATTAAAACTTATCTCTTAGTTGTTAATTTGTAAAAACTATGTTATGAAGAAGCTAAAACTACTCATATTACTTGGCTTAACTGTTGCATCCTTTGCATCTCAAGCCCAGGTAAGCACAAATATCTTTTCTCAATCTTCGGGGACATACACGAACATTAGCGGAGGAACGGCTCTCTGGAGTACTACATTTGATGATGATGTTTCTGGAGCAATTACGATTCCATCCTTTACATTTAATTGTACCAGCTATACACAGGTGTATGTATCTTCAAACGGATATATCAGTTTTGGATCAGCTCCTTCAGGGACAGATTACACTCCGATATCGGGCACAAATACTTCTGGCATCGCAGCACCATTTGCAGCTGATCTTCAACAAGCAACAACCGGGACTCCGGAAGTCCGTTACCAGGATATCAGCGCCTCGAATGAATTTGTTATTCAATGGCGTGATGTGCGGCGTTACAGTATTACCGGAGAACGGATCAGTTTTCAGGTCCGGCTAAATTATTCAACCAATGTAATCAACTTCATATACGGAGGCACAATCACCGCGAATGCTGCTACCACTCCAACGATAGAAGTTGGTTTGCGCGGCCTGACAAACACTGATTTTAATAACCGTTCCACAACAACAAACTGGGCCGCAACTACAGCCGGAGGAACCAATACGGCTTCCTGCCAATTTTCAGGCACTATCAAACCAGCTGTAGGACAAACATTTACTTTCACACCTGCAGCTATGACTTATGTTTCCTGTACAACTTCACAACCAAATACATCCGGAGTAGAAAAATGCCTGTCAGGACAGCAAGTTATCAGGGTCGAAGTAGTTACTTCAGGATGCACTACCCCATTAACTCTGACACAATTCCAGATAAATATGACAGGATCTACCATCGCAGGTACAAATACGAACGATGTATCGTTGATCCATGTGTATTATACCGGTAATTCAAGTACTTTTTCCGCCATCAATGCTTTCGACGGAGCCGGAACCGCTGTTGCAACCGGTACAATTACAATATCAGGCAGTCGTGTTTTAACATCGGGTACCAATTATTTCTGGATAGCGTACGATATGAATAACAGCTCTGCCACGATCGGGAATGTTGTTGACGCACAATGTACCTCATTAACAGTCGGCGTCGTACGCACACCAACTGTTACAAATCCGGCAGGTTCGCGATCAATTATTGCCTGTGCCGGATCACCCGGAGGAGTATCTACCGGACTAAGCGCCTGGTATAAAGCAGACAATACATCCAGTATAACCATGGCAACCGGGGTTTCCTCCTGGGCAAGCTCCGGAGGTTCCGCAGGAAGCTGGGCAGTAACTCAAGCAACCGGGGCACAGCAACCGGGAGTTATATCCGGCGCAACAAATCCCCGTCTATTTAACTACAATCCCCGGATTGATTTTATTGCTGCAAATAATACCATGCTCGGCAATAGTTCTACTGCGACCGATTTAATGACGAGCTCCGGAAGTTTTTTTATCGTCAGCGATAACAGTACAGACGATCTCACCGGAATGACCTGTTCTGCAAACCTTTCCAGTTACAGGCATCAATTCAAACCAGGATTCCGGACACAATCTTCTGATGGAAGCGTTAACGGCTGGACATTTGACTGGACTGCTCCAACCGAATACAGCATCTTAAGCGCATGCTTATGTTCTGTTACAGGTAGCGGAGCAACTGCAGTAGCTTATAAAAATTCCACCTCTTTTGCAGCTTCCAATACCAATAATGCAACCTATACGCCTGCAATTTCATCAGGTTTATATCTTGGCCGCAATAACAGTGGTGGAGAAGATACTGATGCAAATATCGGCGAGATCATTTTCTATACCGTCACACCATCTGTCTCGGAACTAAACAGAATCGAAAGTTACCTGTCATTAAAATACGGTATTACACGGGGTGGAAATACCAATACAGGTTCCTCCTACAATTATCTTTCTTCAGCAAATACGACAATTTGGAATAAGACAACCAACAGTGGTTTTAACAATGATATAGCCGGTATCGGTCGTGACGATGCTTCTGCACTCATTCAAAAACAATCGATTAGTGTTAACAACAATGAACCGGTAACAGTTGGACTTCTGTCAATAGCAAGCAGCAATGCTACAAATGCAAACAGTTTTAGTGCAGATCAATCATTTCTTGTATGGGGAAATAATGGACTTGCCACTCAGATAACGAGCAATGCTTCCTGCTTTGCAAATCTTCCCGCAGGGATTTACGGACATATCGAACGAGTATGGAAAGGCCAGGTAACAAATTTCGCTCAAAATGTGACAGTAGGTTTTGAAACAAGCATGTTGGTAAATTATACACCGGTATCCAATCTCCGTTTACTCGTTGACAATGACGGTATAGACTGGACGAATGCAACAGTTTATTCAGGAGCAGTGATCAACGGGAGCCGGGTGGAATTTTCGGGAATCAGCATCACTTCAGCACAACCTTTTTTCACCCTTGCTTCTATTTCATCGGCCACACCGCTTCCAGTTGCTTTGGTCTATTTTGATGCTCAATTAAATGACAAACGACATGTCGAAATCAGTTGGAAAACGGAATCAGAACAGGATTGTGATTATTTCACAGTAGAAAAAGGCAGAGATGGTATAAACTGGCAGCAACTCCAAATCCAGCAAGGAGCAGGAACAAATACGGAAAATCATTTTTACCTGGTATTTGATGATCGCCCGATACAAGGCGTCAACTACTATCAACTGAAACAGACCGATTTCAACGGGCAGATTCACAATTATGGAGTCCGCACAGTGATACTGAACCAGGAAGAGGAATTTTCCTTTTTCCCGAATCCGGCATCCAGTCAACTTGTACTCTCATTTAATGATAAATACGAACACGAAGTTGAATTGGTGGATTTGCAGGGTCGAGTAGTTAAAAACCTGTTGGTTAAAGGCAGTATTTCAATCGCAGTAAATGAATTCAGTCCGGGAGTATATTTCCTGAGAACAGAAGACGGGAAAGAATATAAATTAACAATAGAATAAGTCACATCCTGAAAATTAGTGCAATCCGGAATGTGATATCAGAATAGCTATCAGTTGATGGCTATTCTGATTTTTGTTTTATATTGAAGAGTTTATGCCGGTTCGACCGTCCAGGTGTTGTCCATATTCAAAGTCACATTCATTGCAAAGATTCCGGGAGGAAATACCACAGCTTGAATGCCGGATATTTCCTGGAGGTTTAAGACCTGTCCCTGTTCAAAATCACCAAAAGCGATCCAGTACTCAGGATGTGGTGTAAA
>CBFGPJ010000240.1:0-5496 GCA_965650615.1 uncultured Fluviicola sp.
TTGATTTAAGCTCATTCATTTTTTTATGCGTGGTACAGTATTCTACATGTTCACCATCACGCATGTTGCCTTTATCTAAAATGCGTTCTTGCTTTTGAGCAAAACTCCATGTGGCAGAAAGTAGGGAGATACCTAGGAGCGAGTAAAATTGTTTTTTCATTTTTCTAGCTAGTTTATTACTAAAATGATTTAAATGATAGGGAAAAGTTGGAAAATAGAGTACAGTTCGATCCACGAAATTTACGTACTTTCTGAATTGTGTGTAGTAACTTTTGTTTTAAGTGTCCTAATCGTTGAGTGAACAGAAATAAATAAGGTTGGAAACAGCTTCCAACCTTATCCGAAAATGTTATTTACCGTTTCACAAATGAGAAAGTTCTTTCTTGTGAAGAGCCACTCATCTTGATTAAATAAGTTCCTGCAGACAGATCAGCAGTTTCTATGAATACAAGGTTTGTTCCTTCCTGTGCATTTACAGGGATTGATTTAATCATTTTTCCTGACAGATCTGTAACTATAAACTCCAATGAATTGTTTCCTGTTTGCGAGCTAAAACTGATCTGAAGTTCATTTTCAGCCGGATTCGGGAATAGATTGAAATCCTGGAATGTACCAAAGTCATTTAAGCCTAAAACAATATCATCGGATGGAGCACCTGCATAAATATTAATATCATCCAGGTATACGTTGTTTCCACCTCCTGCTGTAAATTGGAATTTGAATCTGAAATTTTCATTCCAATATGCGCTGGTAACGTTCGTAACGTGTACGGTAATCCAGTCAGCCGGAGCAGGAGTCCATTGTGATGTTGCTACATTGGATCCAGACATGGTTGTTGCAGTCAATGTTTTACGCACATCCCAAACTTCACCGCAATCTTTCGTTATAAACAGTTTCAGGACATCTGTATCGGTAGAGGTTCTTTTACGGTACGCGTATCTGAATGAAAGTGTCGCATTCGTTGCAGAAGTAATTCCTGATAAATCAATGGAGTGAGATTCCAATTCATCCATTTGAGCATCCGTTTGCCCGAAGTTTTGCAGTTTCGCAGAATTTGTTCCTGTGCGACCTACAGCCGTAGTTACTGTCCATGGATTTCCGCCGCCATTGGTAACAAACCAGTTCGGACTAGCGAAACTGGTGAAGGTCTCAAAACTTTCATAGTAAGGTATTCCGGTTGCAGCCGGCAATACAGTAATGTAACCTGCAATAGCTGCCGTATTTGAACTGATTCCGTCAGTAGCTTCCAGTTGAACTGCATAAGTTCCGGGAGTATTATAAGTAACCGTTGGATTTTGCACGGTTGAGGTTGCCGGTGAACCACCTGTAAATGACCAGTTCCACCCGGATACGGCATTGAACGATTCATCTGAGAATTGAATGCTTTCACCTGCACAAATCACTTTTCTTGGAGTGCTGAATTTAGCTGCGCAAAGTACCGGAGCAGTGTTCGCGCCGACTGCTGCAAGGTTCGCTGCCGATACAATATTGGCTCTTCCCGTTGAACTAACTGTTAATGCAGTTCTCATTCGATTGACTTGTCCAGCAGTAAACATTTTGGAGCAATACGAATAATCCATGTAGTTTTCTACGTTATCTACCTGGTCAAATCCCCAGTATGCATTATCACTGCTGCAGGTGTTCGAGTTCAGGAAACAGGAAGTTGAACCGATGCAGGCAGGTGTATCTGCAACCGCATCATTTCCGCAGCTTACTCCAGGGTTATTTGTTCCTCCCCAAACATGGGATAAATTTAACCAGTGTCCAACTTCATGAGTTAGTGTGCGGCTCGTATATGGAGTTGAAGTACCGATATCACCAACATAGGTGCTCAAAACCCAGATTCCGTTACCCATGTCAGATGCAGACCAGCTTCCCGGGTTAAAAGTATAACCGGCCGCACCACCGATATCTTTACAAATGAAGATGTTTAAGTATTTATTCCCGGGCCAGCTGCCATTGTAAACATCATTTCCGGCAACAATTGCATTTACTTGTGCATCCCCATCCTCACCATTCGTTGTTTGAGTACTCAAAGTTCTGGTAATTCCCGAAAAGCAAGCACCGTTCGGAGCTTTTGTAGCAAGTACGAATTTAATGTCTGCTTTACTGCGGATAGTTTGGAAAGGTGCCTGTACTGAAATCGTGTCTGGATTGAGCATGGCATAATCCCTGTTCAGAATACTCAAAGCGGACATGATCTGTTCCTTTGAAATATTTTCTTCTCCTCCATTATGTAATACGTGAAATACTACCGGAATGGTATAAACAAGTGCTTTAGTTGAATTGTCTCCTTTTTCTGCAAGTAAACTTTCGAATGCTTGTTGTTCTTTGGCATATTGTTTCGCGCGTGCCGGATCAGACAAAAGCTGATTCATTTTTTTATGGGTAACGCAATATTCAACATGTTCTCCCTGACGCATGTTTTCTTTGTCCAATTTTCGCGCCTGACTTTGCGAAAAGACTGAATTTGAAAGGCATAAGGTTAGTGTTAAAAGAGTAGAGAGTTTCTTTTTCATTATCTTAAGTTCTAGCTAGTTTTATTAAGTAACCGTAATTTGAGTGCAACAAGTTACAACATTTGTTTTAGAAATAGCTTGTTGTTTGAAAAGTTTAAAACAATTTGAGTAACAATTAGTTAAAATTTACTTTACAAATCGATATCACGGAGAGAATAGATAACCTGTTCCAAAGGCATTTCATGAATCAGTTTAGATAACTTTTTGGCAACGAGTTCCGGAGAGTAAAGTTGCCCCGAATTTTTGTATTCCTTGAAACGGGCTACTTCTGAAAACAAATCTTCATCTGTATTTCGAATAGTTGCCTGCATAGCTGTATCTACGACCCCGGGTGCAACCGAAAGGCAATGAAAGTTTCTTCCCAATTGCTGTTCTTCCAGGTGGATGGTTTGACAGAACAAATCCACTGCTGCCTTGGAGGCGCAATAAGATGCCCAGGAAGCAATCGGGCTCTTTCCTGCCCCCGAACTGATGAAAACGGATATAAAACGAGTTGTTTTGGGAATCTGCCCGAGCAATTTTTGTAAAATGCTTGCTCCTGCAAATAAATTGACTTGCATGACTTCGACAATCTCTTTGGAGTCCAGCCTTTCGAAATAATCTACTTTTCCCAAAATACCTGCATTGTGAATGAAAATGATTCGTTCGGAATCCAGTTGAGGAAAAGAAAGTCGTTCCACTGAGCCGGGGTTACTCAAATCACAATGAACGGATGAATAATTGGAATGTGAAATCGTGTGAGTTCTCCCGATTCCGATTACTTTTGGGCCTTGGGCCAGATAGTTTTCTGCAATTGCTTTTCCAATTCCTTTGGAGGTGCCTGTAATGATTACCATGCTTTAAAATTCAAAATGATGTTCCGATAACTATCGGAATCAAAATTCAAAACTAATTGAAAATTGAGAATGCAAAATTGAAAAGTAGAGATCTGTTTTAGTAGATCGATACGATTTATTTACAACTTAATTCCTTTTCAATTGTCCATTGTCCATTTTCAACTCATGCGGTATTAAATAAAAAAGCGTTTCGTTCGAATTGCTCGAAGAAACGCTTTAGAAAATTTATTTAATGCTTATCTTATGCCAATGCCTGCTTCAAATCCGCGATCAAATCATCTACATGTTCAACACCTACGCTTAAACGAAGTAAGTTGTCTACAACACCGGCCTTTTCTCTTTCTTCTTTTGGAATAGAAGCGTGGGTCATGGTTGCCGGATGATTGATCAATGATTCAACACCTCCCAATGATTCTGCCAACGAGAAAACCTGGAACGATGAAGCAACACGGTACGTGTTTTCGATACTCTTATCTTTTAGAACGATCGAGATCATTCCGCCGAAATCACGCATTTGTTTCTTTGCGATTTCATGGTTCGGGTGCTCCGGAAAGCCTGGCCAGTATACTTTTTCAATAGCAGGATGGTCTTTCAGGAAGTGCGCGATCTGTTTCCCGTTCTCGCAATGACGTTGCATCCGTAAGTGCAGGGTTTTAATTCCTCTCAATACCAAAAATGAATCCATCGGACCAGGATTTGCACCCGAACTGTTCAATATAAAGTACAATTGCTCGTGAATAGCAGTGTCGTTTGTGATCAAAGCTCCCATAACAACATCCGAGTGGCCGCCCAAATACTTGGTAACCGAATGCATGACGATCGTTGCTCCCAAATCCAGCGGGTTTTGCAAATAAGGGGATGCGAATGTATTGTCTGCAACCAGGATAATATTGTTTGCTTTCGCAATGTTTGCTACAGCTTCAATATCAATAATCTGCATGGTTGGATTCGTCGGAGTTTCAGCCCAGATTAGTTTGGTATTTGCATTGATGTATTTGTTCACATTGTCAGCATCGGTTAAATCGATGAAATGGAACTTGATCCCGAATTTCTCATAGATCTTTGTAAATAAACGATAGGTTCCGCCATACAAATCATCACCTGTAATCACTTCATCACCTGGTTGTAATAATTTCAATACGGCATCCGTTGCTGCAACACCACTACTGAAGCAAACACAGTGTTTTCCATTTTCCAATGCGGCAATGTTTGCCTGAAGAGCTTCACGGGTCGGGTTTTTTCCACGGGCATATCCATATCCTTTATTTACTCCGGGAGATTCCTGAACGTAAGTAGAAGTTTGAAAAATCGGAGTCATGATCGCCCCGGTAGTTTCATCCGGATGTACGCCCGCATGAATTGCTTTGGTACCGAATTTCATATCTTGTTCTTTCATAGAAATTGATTCAATTTTACAGAATCACAAAGTTAATAGTTCAATTGAAAATGGAGAAGTTAAAATTGAAAAGTCAGTTTCGATAAATACTTAAATCCCTTCAAAATGCTCCGAATTGAAATGAATTCAACTCTTTTCAATTCTCCATTTTCCATTTTCAATTCCGAAAGCATTATTTTCGTCAAGCAATTCCATGAATTACTCAGCAACAAATATCAGCGATTTTATCCATGCCTTGTCGGACATGCCGAAGACGGATATGCTGGTAAATCTGACGGAATCTTCCCATTCACTCATTAGCCTGGAGGAATTCCCAAAGGATAAGTTCCAGGTTCAATTGGAAGGTAAATGGAAAACGATCTGGCAAACAGCCAATAAATTTCGCCTGGAATCGGATGTTAACTCGTTGTGCCTGGTTTTCGGGACGGTTTCTTCACAATTTCAGGCAGGTACGGTCAAGTCTCCCTTGCTGATTATCCCGTTGAATTGGGAATATACACGCATCACCAACACCCTTCAATTGGAATTAATGGAAGAGGCAGCGGAAATCAATCCGTATATCCGCTTCCTGTATTCCGAATTAAATAAAAAGTCGTTGAGTGATCTGCCCGAAGAATTGAGCTTGTCGGAAAAATTGGAATGGGTGAGTGAGCAGTTTAAAAAGCTGGACGAGGAAGTCGTACTATCGCATGAAATTTATACAGGCAATTTCCATTACCACCGCTTTCATTTGTTGCGTGAATTG
>CBFGPJ010000241.1:0-5460 GCA_965650615.1 uncultured Fluviicola sp.
TTGTTTCGTGCCAGGTCCTGCTGGATCGAGTCCCAGGAAGCCCAAATGTAGATTCCGACAACTAGGCTGATTCCGGCGATCCACGAAAATTTGACCTTAAAACGGATCAACATCCAAATGACCAAACCTAAAAAGACACTTAGCCATGCTGCACGGGTGTAACTGAAATACAATCCCAAAATGGAAATGACCATGAACCCGATCAGGATAAATTGCAGCAAAGCACTGTGCTTGCGCGAAAAATAAAAAGCGAAGATCAACGGAACGACTAAAGCAACCAAGGCTCCATAGATTGTATGGTCCTTAAAGAATGGCCACATGACCCAGTGACTTTCTTTTTCCCCGAAACGATAAGAAGCGTGTACCAAAAGGGTATAGGTAATGGCAACAATCATCGCAGAAAGGAACAACCAGAGGAACCAGCGGATTTTCTTCGGTTCATAGAATACCGAACTTCCATAGAACAGGACGGGAACGATAAACCATAAACGTGCTAACAGGAATTTCAATGAGGTGATCGTGTTTTCACTGGTGATGGAGGTAAAAAAGATCCAAACCAAATAGAATATGACGGTCCAGACGATTGCTGAATTCCTCAGGTAAGCCGGGAAAACCGGATAACGCAGGTTTTGGATCACGAGCAAAAGCATCGTCCCGAAAAGTAAGGGTTCCGTAGGAACGAATAACCCGAAACTGTCAGTATATTCTTCAATATTGATCGACAAAGGTGTTGCCGCCAGGATAAAGAAGAAGGTGTATTCTGTGTAAAATAGTGCAACAAACAGAACAATTAAGGCATAGGGAATGAGAGGAATGTATTCGTTATCGAACCAAAATCCGTATCCAAGGAGCGCTATAAAAGCCAATCCGAGGATCAACACCAAACTATTTTCCCTTAAAAAAGCCACACTTATGCCAGCTTGCGGATTTCTTTGATCTTATCCTGGATCAACAAAACAAACACCATGAATACAAAAGTCCCGAATGTTGCCAGTAACATAATGATCAGGCGCTTCGGTTTGTCCTTTTTATCAGCCACTACAGCTCGCTCCACGATGAACTTGTGATTGAATTGGGTATTTGCATCCGATTCAGCCTGCTCGTATGATAAGGCAAAGTCGGCCAATTTCATGATCTTTTCATTACGAACGTATTCCAACCCGTCGAATACAGCTCCATATTTCAGGTTGATGTCGATACGTGCTTTGTAATCTGCCTTATCTTCCGCATTCTTCGCTTCTACATAAGCCTGGAAAAGGTTCGCACGGCCTTCCAATGGAACGACTCCTAAAGCTGCCAATGAATCCAATTGGTCCAAAACCGCTTTTTTGTCTGCTTCCAACTGCTCTTTCTTCCGTTTGTTGATCTCAAAGGCAGGAACTGTACGTTCCATAACCATTTCGTTCTTCACGGTATCGATCAGGTCCACAATTTTATTGGCCATATCAGCAGCCAATTGCGGATCTTTGTCCAATACATCAATCTGGATAGACCCGTAACGGGTACGCACAAACAAGATATGACTGTTGTATTCTTTTACCAATTTGTAATGCTTGTTTGCATCGTCCGGTTCGATTTCATAATGTTTCATCAAATCGAATTGCTGAACGACTTTATCACGCACCTTGGAAGATTGAAGGATCTGGATCAATTGTTCCGCTTGCTCTTCTTCACCGAAGTCCATAGAAGAAGCTTTTGCATTTCGTTGTTCCGAAAACGATACCGTACTGGTTGCTGCCGGGAATACAATGGCAGTGGATCGATAGAGCGGGGTCATCAGGAAAGCGACAACAGTAGAAACTACCAATCCGGCAGAAGTAACAATGATCAATATTTTACGCTTTGCCCATAATGTAACGAAGAGATTCATTCGTTGTTCCTGCATTACCTTGCTGCTTTCTTCCATATCCAGTTTCAATTAAGAATTGCAAATTTATCCCAAATTAGGCAATAGCCAAATTCTGGTAACTAAACGACAAAAAAAATCCGTTTCCGGGTTTCTTTGCCGGGATAAATCCTGACAATTTAGTTCGTCAGGATTTATAGATTGTGCCAGATTAACGTCTTTTTTATCGGAAAATTATCGCTGAACCAAAATTCACTATTTTTGCTCCTCAAGACAACTTATGATATCATACAACCCTAAAAGCTGGCTGGCACTGATCTTTCACTTAACAAAAAGTGATACTATTTCCATTTTGTGGCGGGAATTGGTATTCATTTTCATCTTCACGATGGGTGTTGCACTGGCAGAAGATTTCTTCTTCCCAAATGCAATGGTACTTGAAAAGTTGTTTTCAATCTATTCCATTCTTGGTTTTGTGATTTCCCTTTTATTGGCATTCCGTACGAATACGGCTTACGACCGCTGGTGGGAAGGACGCAGAAAATGGGGTGAACTGGTGAATGATTCCCGGAACCTGGCGGTAAAATTAGCTGCCCTGGGCCTGAGTACTGAAGACAATCATTACTTCGGAAGGCATATCGGGAATTTTGCTTTGTGCATCAAAGAACATTTGCGCGAAGGGACGGTTTATTCGCTTTTGGATATTACGGAAGAAGAACGCACTTTTTTGGAAAGTCTTGATCACGTTCCGTCCGGAATTGTTGAATTGATGTACAAACGCCTGAATGACCTGAAGAAATCCGGCGCTCTTTCGGAAGAAGATGTATTGCGCTTAGACCGGAACCTGAATGGCTTCCTGGATTGCGTGGGTGCATGCGAACGCATTAAGAACACTCCTATTCCTTATTCCTACTCCATGTTCTTCAAGAAATTCATTTTCAGCTATGTAATCACACTTCCCTTTGCGTTCGTGGTCAACTTTGGTTATTGGTCGTCGATTATTGCAACCTTCATTTTCTACGTATTTGTCAGTATCGAAATTTTGGCAGAAGAAATCGAAGACCCGTTCGGAATGGATGACAATGACCTTCCAACCGATGAAATGGCACAACGAATTCAGGGAATTGTGCGGACGATTTTGGATAAGGGGTAACTTTTACAGAAACCGGCACCATTTCTCCTCATTCGAATCTGAAAAAAAAAGCACTATCTTTGCGCCATGAAGCATATCCGCAATTTTTGTATTATCGCGCACATCGACCATGGTAAGAGTACCTTAGCAGATCGTTTGCTGCAAACCACAGGGACTATTTCCGATCGTGAAATGCAGGCTCAGGCCCTTGATGATATGGACCTCGAACGTGAACGCGGTATTACCATTAAATCGCATGCCATTCAAATGAATTACAAGTTTGAAGGGCAGGAATATGTATTGAACCTGATCGACACTCCCGGACACGTGGATTTCTCCTACGAGGTTTCCCGTTCCATTGCGGCATGCGAAGGAGCACTATTGATCGTAGATGCTACACAAGGAATTGAAGCTCAAACGATCTCTAATTTATATTTAGCATTAGAGCACGATTTGGAAATCATTCCGATCCTGAACAAAATGGACCTTCCAAGTGCAAATCCGGAAGAGGTAACAGACCAGATTGTAGAATTGATCGGTTGTGACCCAAGTGATGTGATTCCTGCTTCAGGAAAAACAGGATTGGGCGTTGATAATATTTTAAGAGCAGTTATCGAACGCATTCCGGCTCCGAAAGGAGAAGAAAATGCACCGCTTCAGGCCATGATCTTTGACTCCGTTTTCAATTCATTCCGTGGAATTATTGCTTACTACCGCGTGAAAAACGGGGTAATCAAAAAAGGAGATAAAGTACGTTTCTTAAATACCGGAAAAGATTACAACGCTGACGAAGTCGGGATCCTGAAAATGGACCTGAGCCCGAAAAACGAAGTTCGTGCAGGTGATGTCGGGTATATTATTTCCGGGATTAAGACTGCAAAAGAAGTGAAAGTAGGAGATACGATCACGTTGGCATCCAACCCTACGACGGAAGCGATCAAAGGATTTGAGGACGTAAAACCGATGGTCTTTGCCGGAATTTACCCGGTAGAAACGGATGAATACGAAGAATTGCGTTATTCCATGGAAAAGTTGCAATTGAATGATTCCTCCCTGGTTTTCGAACCGGAATCATCTGCTGCATTGGGCTTCGGTTTCCGTTGTGGTTTCCTTGGAATGCTGCACATGGAAATCATCCAGGAACGTTTGGAACGCGAGTTCAACATGACGGTCATTACAACAGTACCGAACGTATCGTATTACTGTTACACGACTAAAAATCCGGACGAGCGCTTTACTGTAAACAACCCGTCCGAATTGCCGGACCCGTCTACGATCGATCGTATCGAAGAACCCTATATCAAAGCACAGGTGATCACCAAAAGTGAATACATCGGCCAGATCATGACTTTGTGCATCGAAAAGCGCGGTGAATTGAGAAACCAGGTCTATTTGACACAAGACCGTGTGGAGTTAACCTTCGAAATGCCACTGGCAGAGATCGTATTTGACTTCTACGACCGGTTGAAATCTGTTTCCCGTGGTTATGCATCGTTCGATTACCATCCGATCGGATATAAGGAATCTGATCTGATCCGCATGGACATGTTATTGAACGGAGAACAACTGGATGCACTTTCTGCATTGGTTCACCGCAGCAACGCGTATGATCTTGGGAAAAAGATCTGTGTGAAACTGAAAGAACTGATCCCGAGACAGCAGTTCGAAATTCCAATCCAGGCAGCGATCGGTGCGAAAATCATTGCACGTGAAACAATCAAAGCCTTGCGCAAGGATGTAACAGCAAAATGTTACGGTGGTGATATCTCCCGTAAACGTAAATTGCTGGAGAAACAAAAAGAAGGTAAGAAACGCATGCGCCAGGTTGGAAAGGTAGAAGTTCCGCAGGAGGCATTCATGGCCGTTTTGAAATTGAATGATTAATAAAAACAAAAACAGTAGGGGCGCGATTAATCGGTAATTAGTCATCACTTACACCAGAAATATAAAACAATAGAAAAGGGAACTGATTAGGTTCCCTTTTTCATTTCTTATTAAGTAATTTGCATCTAGCACAAAGTCTTTTACCACCTTTACCAGAGCGGTAATTTTCTTTTTCGATGTTGTTCCCTACAGTACAGTTTGGGTTGTTGTGATAGACACTGGTTTCTTTTGCTGAATGATAATCGCTCATGATATTCAATTAATTGATTTTCATAAAGTTCAGCATTATTTTTAACTTAAAAATAGTTATAGTGTGCCTTTACAATATTCCAATAAATTCGAAAGGTTACCCAAAATGAGTAACCTTTCTTTTTCCCAACAAAATTACTTTTTAAAGGTAATTTTGAATTCAATAGTCTCTAGTCTGTTAGCGATAATAACACTAATCAGAGCTATCAATTTTAAAATGAACATATTAAAAATGATTTTAAGACTTTGGCATGCCTAAGCAACCGACCTCTCGAAATACACTTATTAACTTTGTCTTAAAATCATTGAACTTATTAAACTTAAAAAAATTGGGTCGACCAAAGTCGAT
>CBFGPJ010000242.1:0-5458 GCA_965650615.1 uncultured Fluviicola sp.
CGGATGCTCCACTTTAATTTTTGTGTAATACTTTTTCAAAAGCTTTCCGGGCGGAACCGCGAAAGAACACTTCTCCACAATAGACGTAATTCAGTTTGGCTAAAATGTGCAGCATTGCCAGGTTGTCAAAGTTCGTGTCGACCTTGATGCTAAACACATTTGAATCCAAAGCCAGTTCTTCAATGAGCTTAAATAAATGTGTTGCTATTCCTTTCCCGATCACATCATTAGAGGTTGCAACGCGGTGTATCACTACATATTCACCGTTTGTTAACCATTTTCCCTGAATGTCAGTGTAAGCAGGTTCAATATCGAAAATGATGGCGGCATAAGCTATGATTTGTTCGTTATCAACGAGTACATATGCAGAATCGCTTGCTAAATCATTGCGAATGCTTTGCTCATTGGGATAACCGTCCTGCCATTGTTCGCTTCCGTCAGCTTTTCTCCGCGCGATGGCTTGTTGAAGGATTTCCCAGATTGCGGGGATTTCGGAAGAAGTTGCTTTACGTAAGTGCATAAATCGAATTTGCCATTTGGGGATATGGTAATATTACCACATTACCTCAATTTTAATTTTTAAATAAAATAACTTGTCTATTTACCTCAATACAAAAAACTGTGATTCTTCCCGTAATACAACATCTGTTCGATAAATCCTTGTTTGTTCTCCAACTTGATGTCCTTGATTTTGCCTTCATGATTCATCACCGGCACAAAGATCGGGTAGACAAATCCATTATAAGGAGCAATGTTCAGTGGTTTTACGCGTCTCAGGACTTCAGCGTGTGCTTTTTTGTCTACTTTCACTCCGTAAGTTTCAACCAATGCTTTTCCAGCCTTGTAATCTCCTTCCGATTTGATACGTTGGATCTCTCTCAGCAATTCTCCGAAAAGTGCGCGTAGTTTATTGTAATCTTTGATGTCGTAATAGGTTTTTCCATTGCGAACAATTTTCTCAATTACTTTCTCTTTCTGACCTTTTTCAAATACCCAGGCACTAACCAATTGGCGATTCTGCATGTGTTCTTCCTCTACATTTTGTCCCATTTCCAAACGCTGCAGCTGTGTGAGTAAACCGTTCCGGATGTAACCGTCGTATTCTGCTTTACCGACTTCCAATGTTTCGATCAAACCTAAATCGACCATTTTCTGATCCATGATGAAGTACAATCCGACCAGATCTGCGCGTGCTTCTTCCAATGTAGATGCATAATTCAGTAAGGTCTCGGAAGGTTGCCCGACTCCTTTGTTAATCTGTCCGCTGGCATGTCCAACCACTTCATGTAATGCTGTGTGCATTTTTCCTGCAATTGCTCCATACTTGTTAGCCCGGTCAATTTCTTCCTGGTCATTTGCGAATTCCTCCGTTAAAGCAGGTCCGCCGGCTTTGTTGTAAGCTTCAATGATATTTCCGAGTGAAACGGATTTGGAGCCATGAATTTCACGGATCCAGTTGTTATTCGGAAGGTTTACACCAATCGGAGTAGAAGGGGCAGCATCTCCGGATTCACTGGCAACTTCAACTACCTTGTAGGAAACACCGACTACTTTCTTTTTCTTGTGTTCCGGCATTAAGGGCGAATTGTCTTCGAACCACTGTGCATTTCTTGCTACGGTTGCCATACGCTTCGAAGCTTCAAAATCATTGATCTGAACGATGGATTCGTAATTTGCACGTTTCCCAAGAGCGTCGCCATAAGTTTCGATGAATCCGTTGATGTAATCAATATCGCCTTTTGTGGCGGTTGACCAAAGTACGTTGTACTCGTCCCATTTCTTCAGGCTGCCCGTTTTGTAATATTCGATCAGTACTTTCAACGCTTTTGCCTGTTGGTCGTTTTCAGCCACTTTCACAGCTTTTCTTAACCAGAAAATGATCTGATCGATTGCCAATCCATATTTTCCTTTGCTTTTCCAAACATCTTCATGCAACTTGCCGTTTTTGAGAATCAGAGTTGAATTCAAGCCCAGTTCGATTGGCTCAGGGTCGTTTAGGTCCTGCTTTTTTGCATAGTATTCTTCAACCATTTTTTGAGTTACACCTTTGCCATAGAAGTTATTTGCAGAAGCAACGATCATATCTACATTCGGATCTTTTACCTTGCGTTTCTTTTCCAGTTTCGGATCAAAGATCGCATCCAGTGCTTCAGGACTTAAATTGTGTTCAACTGCAACCATGAGTTTGTTCAGGTAGGCGAGGCTGAACTTCGGTTGGATTTTGTCCATGCTGTAATGGTGGTGAATCCCATTTGAAAAGAATACCTGTTTACTCCATTCATCGAATTTCTTCCATTCGGACGTGGTTCTGTCACCTTCATATTTTTCATGAATTGCCTCCAGGGTTTTGCGAATCTCCAGGTTAAAGCGATTGTTTTGATCGTAATTGATATCCCTTCCTGCCAATCCGGCCTGGGACAGATAATACACCAGCTCTTTTTGCTTTAAGGAAAGTTTGTTCCAGCTCGGGACTTCAAAACGGAGGATTTGAACATCTGCAAATCGTTCAACGGTCGTCTCCATTGGCCCTGTATTTTCTCCTGTTGATTCTTCATTGCTTCCGCAGGCAGCAGAAAGCGCCAGAAGGGAAGTGAAAGCGATCATATTCTGTATTTTCATATCATTCGGTTATGTGATTTGAAGTTACTCAATTTTTAGAATTAGAATTGAAAATGTATCATTGAAAAGGAGAAAGCATTGTTTTCGATTCAAACAAGCATTCGCGTAATTTCCTCTTTTTAAATTCTCAATTATACATTTTCAATTTGCTTAGTCATGCGAAACATAACACTCTCCGGCTGTGATTGCAACGGGAACGCGATTTTCCACAGGAACGATCGGGCAGGAGTAACGGTCCGAATAAGCACAATAAGGATGATAGGAAGTGTTGAAGTCGAGTCTTACTTTTTTAGCTTTCTTACTGAAATAACAATCCATGTATTTGCCTGCGCCATAAGTGGAAATTCCCGTTGTACCATCTTTAAACGGAACGAAATAATAGTTTTTGTATTCTTTCTTTCCTGCAAGGTCCAGATTCTGATAGACATTCAATTTACATAATGTATCGTTAATCCTGAAGGAAAGCGTACCCATCTTCCGGTAATAAACAGTGCGTTCTTTCGACATGGGCATGACAAAGGCCGGTCCCACTTCTTTTACAAAATCAGCCTCAACAATGAAGGATGTGTTTATAGGGAAAAAGCAAATTTCAGGATGGATTTTGCGTTCTTCTTCATTCAATACTTTTGAAAGAAATTCTTTTTCATGCACTTCACGTTCGTGCGTCAAACTGTCTGCATAATTACTTTGTGCCGATGAAATACCTGAAACAAGGGTAAATAAAAAGAATAAACACTTTTTCATCTGCTTCCGAATAATGAACTTCCGACACGGATCATGGTACTTCCTTCTTCAATCGCCAGGTTGTAATCACCGCTCATTCCCATGGAAAGCACTTTGAAATCGGGATTGTACTTAAAATAATTGCTTTTCAGGATTGCGAAATAATTGTGCAGGTTCCGGAATTCATCACGGATTTGTTCTTCATCTTCAACAAAACTTGCCATCCCCATTAATCCGACAATCGAAACATGGTCCATTTCCACAAATTCCCGGCTTTGTAAAATCTCTTCTGCTTCTTCAAATGACAAGCCGAATTTGGTTTCTTCCTGCGCAATATGGAATTGCAGTAAACAGGGAATAACACGGTTGTTCTTTTTACCTTCTTTGTTGATTTCCTGTAACAGCTTAAAACTGTCAACAGAATGGATCAGTGAAACGAAAGGAGCAATGTATTTGACTTTATTACTTTGTAAATGACCGATCAAATGCCATTCAATATCTTTCGGAAGCAGCTCCCATTTATCAACCAATTCCTGGACCTTATTCTCACCAAAAACACGCTGTCCGGCATCATAGGCTTCCTGGATAAGTGATGCAGGTTTTGTTTTTGAAACAGCCACCAAAACCACATCCTGCGGGATTTCTTCTTTTAGTAAATGGATTCTATCTGCTAAAGACATGTTTATTCGTTGATATTATAAATTGTCAGTCCGCTGCGCATTTTGGGTTCAACCCATGTTGATTTAGGAGGCATAATTCCTCCCTGATCTGCAACTTCTTTAACTTCATTAATGGATGCAGGATACAAAAGGAATCCAACTTTAAAGTCGTCCTTTTTTACCAGGTCAACTACTTTTTTCAATTCTTTTGTTCCGGGAATAAAATCAATTTCCTTACTGGTTTTCAAGTCTTCGATTCCCAAAATCGGATTCAGGATGTAATCCGTCAAGATTTGAGCATCCAATTGTTTCACTACATCTGTTACTTCCGTAATACTCTTTTTTGCTTTGAAGGAGTAAGCCTCTTTACCAAGTAAACATACAATTTCGTGTCGTTCAAGCGGTCTGCGTGCTTTTTTCAGTTCTTCAATTTCGAAATACTCAGAACATGCTTTCAGGAAGTTTTTAGATGAAAGCCCATTCAAATGTTTTACCAAACGCTGGAACTCCAGGATTTCCAGTTTCTGTTCATCGATCAGGTAGGCCAGGAAGAAATCGTGATTCGGAAATTGAGGCTGTTTATTTTTGATGATTGTATCTTTCAGGCGGGCAGAAGAGGCTGAACGGTGATGTCCGTCTGCAATATAAAGTTCTTTCAACGAAGCATAAATGGAGATCAGTTTTGCGTCTTTTTCAGCATTGATTACCCACAATTCATGTTTGATCTTATCAGT
Organism: uncultured Fluviicola sp.; assembly: GCA_965650615.1. Lineage (GTDB taxonomy): Bacteria > Bacteroidota > Bacteroidia > Flavobacteriales_D > Crocinitomicaceae > Fluviicola. The sequence continues at coordinate 4,736 of CBFGPJ010000242.1, forward strand.
TGTAGAAAACTCGTACTCCGGGCGTGCTTTTGTGACTTTATCCAGGTATTTATCCAATTCAGGCAAATGCTTATGTGCCAGAAGTACCGGTTCTGCATTAAATCCTGTAATGTTCAGATAATTCGTAAACATAGATTCACGGGATGTGATTGTTGCCTCGTGTTTTTTGATCAGATCATGTTTGTATTCTTCGACACTTACTCCGGCAATTACCCCGGTAAACTGATGCGTACCTTTCGTTTGTCTGTAAATGTAAAATGACGCTTCCGGATCCTGGATCAAAATTCCCTGATCAACAAACGAATCGAAGCGTTCTTTTACTGCTTCAAAACGCTCCACGGAATTTGCTTTCGATTGGTGTTCTTTGTCTCCTTCCGGGTGAATGATGTGCAGGAAAGTATAAGGGTTTTCGTCCAGTTTTGCACGCAGAATATGCTTGCGATAAGCAGCCAATGGTCTTGTTGAGACCAATTGTGCTTTATCTCTCGTTGGACGAATTGCCTTAAAGGGGTGTATTACAGACATTTACTTTATTTATCTTAAGCAGGAACTTGAACTCCGAACTGTTTAACGATCAAATCAGCCAATTCCAAACCAATGCGGTCCTGAGCTTCGTTTGTTGCCGCCCCGATATGCGGAGTAGTTCCGATTTTTTCGTTGTTCAATAAATCTGCTCTTGGATTCGGTTCGTTTTCAAATACGTCTAATCCGGCATAAGCTACC
>CBFGPJ010000243.1:0-5452 GCA_965650615.1 uncultured Fluviicola sp.
CCATTCTGCTTTCAAACGAGTTACATCTACACCTTTGCTAGCTAAGTACTTCTTAACTGCTTCAGCACGGTTTTTAGAAAGTGTCATATTTTTCTTAGCATCGCCTTTGTTATCCGTGTGACCAGCGATCTGTAATTTCCACTCTGGTTTCTTGATTAGCAATGCTGCCAGGTCATCCAATGATTTGAACGAAGTTGCAAGGATAATTGCTTTACCTGATTGGAACTCCAAGTTCTCAAATGCAGTATTCAGAATTTCCTGCTCTTCTTTCGCGATCTTAGGACAACCACGGTTTTCGATAACACCTGGTATCGTAGGACAATCATCGTCCTTATCGTACAATCCGTCACCATCTGTATCAGGCCATGGACAACCTTCGTTTTCTTTCGAACCGTAAACAGTAGGGCACTTATCTACATTGTCGAACAATCCGTCATTATCCGTATCAGGACAACCCTGGTAAGCTAATGGACCAGGAAGATCCGGACATTGGTCTTCAGAATCCTGGATTCCGTCACCATCGCGGTCAGGACAACCGTTGAATGCCGGCAGACCTTTCACCGTAGGACAACTATCGTTCGGATCGATGATTCCATCCTCATCCGTATCAGGACATCCTTTGTAAGCCGCTAAACCAGCTAAGTCAGGACAAGCATCATCCTTATCCGGAATTTTGTCACCATCACGGTCAGGACATCCCTGGAATTCAGGTAATCCCGGAATCTCCGGACATAAATCCTCCACATCCTTAATTCCGTCACCATCCGTATCAGGACAACCTTTGAATGCCCAAACTCCCGGAGTTTCAACACATTCATCTTTCTTGTCGGAAACTTTATCACCGTCTCTATCATCCGGTTTGGTGTAAAGGATCGGTAAGCGAAGCCCAACGAAGAACTCTGTTCCACGTACTTTTCCTCTCGCAAAAAGTGAATTGAAATCAACAACTCCAACAGTGATTGGCCCAAGTCTGGAAGCAATACCTGCTTTCCAGCCTGAGTAATTGTTCACAGATACCGGAACGTATAATCCGAACCATGCATAATCGAAGCTCGGCGTAATAGCGAATTGGTTCGGAGTTTTTACACGTGACGGGTTTCTTTTACCGATCATGTTGATATTACCTGTTGCATTGATATAGAACCATTTCCAGATATGGTAATCCAACTGGATGTTCAAAGCAGTAGGAGTGTTCATATAATAAGATTCCCCAGTCCCTTGATTTGCATTCCAACCCGGATCATTTGTAATCAGACTGTCGATAATCGAATCGAAAGAAGCAAATGATGTTGCCTTGTCAAAGATGCGCAAATCAAGCGTTGTGGTATTTACTGAGAAGTCACGGCTTTTACCGCCTTTCGTAAATTTCATACCACCGATGTCCAAAACGGAAACTCCTGCACGCAACTCGTATTTATTCTCATTACGCATCCAAAGATCTGTTTCACCATCCATTTCATACTTGTACTGTTTGTATTTCGGACGCCATTCGTAAACAACACCTAAGTCCAAACCAAAACCAAGCTTTGACGCTGACTTGAAGAAAGTATTTGCATTAAAGTCTTTCATATCGTCGTCCAGGTTATCTGAATAACCATATTTGAAGTTTCCTTTTAAAGAAGTTGCCGTATCCTTATTCAGGAGTTCGTAATCCAACTCGTCTGTATAAGCATAAGCTGAAGCAAGACCCTGCAACAATTTTACACGACCACCGACTTTTATGAAATGTTCTCCTTTATCCATCACTACCTGACCATAGTTGATACCGTATTCGTTCCACGCCATCATGTTGGTAGTAACCAATTTATCCTTTAATTGAAGATTCCATAAAGTAGCGAAATCCAATCCTTCCTGTGCCAATTTTGCCAATTTAGGATCGATATCGTCAACGTTGGTGATCATCCTGCTTTTCGCCGCAAAACCGATCGCAATTTTGGGATTGATATGGAACGCGAAATTGAGGATGTCGATTTGATAATTCAAATAAACCCCTCTTGTTTTAATTCCTGTTTTGTTGTAATCATATAAATCAAAAATGGAACGATCGTATAAGGTGCTGTCAGGTTGCATCCACATGGTATCCTTTTTGAAAGATTTTAACCACCATTTCGGCATGACATCGGTTTTAAAATACTTGGCATTTTGCCAGGCCCCGACATTTACACTTGCCAGGTTAATATCGACAATGAATCTCCCGTCGACAAAACTGGCAGGCTGTGCATCTAATCCCATAACTCCGGCATAGTTACTACTGTGGACACCCAAATAGTTTTGAGAAAATGCGGTCATAGTAGTAACGCATGAAAAAGCTAAGAAAGTTAATTTACGTAACTGTTTCTTCATAAGTAGTCTTTTAATAGTTCATTGGATAACGAATCAAATAACCGTTTGCTTGAGAAACCAACAAAATCGTACCATCAGCTTGCTTTTGGAAAACAATTTTATTCGAACCTTCATAGCTCTCTTTGTTCAATTCACTTCCACGTATTGTATAAATATAACAATTATTGGCAATTCCATCGATTATGCCAACAACAGTTTTACCATTCTGTAATTTAATCAGGGAAGCATCATCGATATTGGTGATCGTGGAGTTAAACTGGCCCAGGATCGTTCCGGTACCATTGATAACATAAATCGTGTTCTGCTGATTCAGGAAAAAGAGTTGTTCGTCTCCAACATATTGTGTATTCAGAATGGAAGAAACGTTTCCTACCAACATAGCTTTAGTACCATTTTCGGTTAAACGTACGAATTGTTTTTTGGCCAGCCCGAGCAGACTGATTGTTCCGTTAACTTTTACCAGGTTCCATTCTCCTTCGCTTAAGTTTTGGGATTTGATGACGCGTTTTCTTTTGATGGAAATACTCGACCAGTTGGAATCCGTACAGATATGGGCAATTAATTCACCCTTTTTTCCTTGTACTACCAATTGTGCATCTTTTTGTAAGTTTCCGTTTATTCCGACCTTAAAACTTTGTTTTCCATTGGTCCCATATCCTTGAACCTGCCCGTCAGCAACAAAGGAAATGTAATCTTTTCCGTTCCAATAATACGAGAAGAGATTACTCGTGGCATTATTGCATGCGATCGGGAAACCTGCCAGGTTATTTCCTGCTCTGTCAAAACCTTGAATTCCCGTTTTTGTGCTCAGGAAAATACCATTCCCTATGAAAATAGGATTCCCGATTGGTTCGGATTCCAGGCTTTTGCTCCAAAGAATTTGCTTGTTCCCTACTAAATAAAGTGTATTGGATTGTGTAATTGCAAGCAAATTATTGGATCCCGGAATAGGATTTAAACTGCGCAGGTTGTCATCCAAACGCAATGGATTGAGTTTGGGAAGTTCCTTTGACCCTGATTCGGAATCTTCACCATTTAAAAGTTGAACGGTACTGTGATTAGCTCCCGTTAATCGGCTCATAGTAGTCTGCCGATCTCTATCGAAATGACGATACGATACCGTTTGAGGACTGTTGCTGAATAATTTAAATTTCAGCGTGGTGGATTGTTCCAAAGTAGCCCCTGTTTCATATGTACCGATGATCCGGTTAATACTTTGTTGGGAATTTGAAATAAGAACGCTGTTATTGAAAATCTCCAGGTAAATTTTCTTGTTGGTATGAAGGAAGGGAAAGTAGTATCCCTTTAATGTCGCCTGTTTTTGTTTGTCAGAAAGTTCCACACGATCCAATTCACTGAGAATGGCAAGTGGATCTTGTCCGGGTTTGTAGTCAGTGATCAAACAGCTGTCTTTTTGATTAACAACCAGCGCCAATCCAAAATTCATCCATTCATAGAGTATGGATTTGGCAGGGAATTTTGAAAGCAAATAATTTTTCTCATAGAAAGTATACGAATCAAAATCAGCCGGAATAAGTTCCTGGAATAATTCCTGGTCGTTTACCAAGGGCAATGCTTTACTTCCCGTATGTGTAATGTATTTTGCATTGTTACTCGAAATGAAATAAGAATCCTCTATTTCATAGGATTTGTCGGTTGTTTTGTAGACCAGGGATAAACTGCTTTTTCGATCCAGGTATTTCCAGGAAGTAACACTTTTTGGGGCCGGTTGCCAATCTCCTTTATATAAAACCAGGAACTTCCCGTGGAATTCACCTTTCCAATCATTGGATAAAGAAATGTGCTTTTGGGTCGAAATTGTTGATGAAAGTGAGAGCCGTTCGGCATAACTTTTTACAATTTCACTGGTCCATGGCTTGCTGCGCTCCAATAATACCAGGTCCCGATTAGTGGAAAAGTAGAAATGCTGGATTCGTTCCGGTTCATTCAATAAGACAGTAAAGAAACTGTTTTTTTGGAGGGAAGAAACAATCGGGTTGTTGTAGTCGATCTCCAAAGGTTTGTGAACCACAATGATAGTGTCATCCACCTGGGAAAATGTGTTTTCAGGAGTTGGAGGAGCACTTGAACCTTCAACGAGCGTGAAACCAACATAACCGATCCAACACAGGGAACAGATTACCAGAAAAATAATGATTGAACGATTGAGCATAATTCCAGACTATTTATCAAAAATAGTGCTTCGTTCAGCTCGGTTCGCACCTTTTTCGTGAAGTAGTTAACAGTGGAGTGTTTACTCCATAAACAGCGATAATTGTCCGGCGCCAAGCAGGTTAAATCCAGGACGATGATGAACACAGGCACCGTGAATCTCGATTGCTTCCCGGTGGGCTTTGGTGGGATATCCTTTATTTTCTTTCCACTGATAATGAGGAAACTCCTTATGAAGTTGTTCCATGTATTCGTCCCGGTATGTTTTTGCAAGGATGGAAGCCGCAGCAATACTTTTATACTTGCCATCTCCTTTGATGATCGGGACGGAAGGAATTTCATTTGAAAGCAATGCTTTGTTTCCGTCGATGAGCAATAGCTCAGGTCTGACCTTCAGGGCCATAGCCGCACGATGCATTCCTGTTAATGAAGCTTTTAGAATATTTAATGCCGTAATTTCATCCGGTTGTAAAAACTGAACAGAAAATGCAAGGGCCTCTTTTTCAATGATCGGGCGTAATAAATTTCTACTTTTTTCAGAAATTTGTTTAGAATCATTCAGTAAGTGATGCGAAAAACCTTTTGGAAGTATGACGGAAGCACAAACTACCGGACCCGCAAGACAGCCTCTTCCGGCTTCATCACAGCCCGCTTCCAACTTTGTTTCATCAAAATGGTCTAATAATTGCATATCACAAATGTTATTAAAATAATTGTATATTTATCACAAACAACCTTTAGGTTTTTTATTACGTCTACAACTTATAAACTGTTATGGAATTATGAAAAAGTTAGTAATGATATTCGTTTTGTCTTTAGCAAGTTCTTTTGCTTTTAGTCAAAATTCTGCTTCAATTAGTGAATCTCAATTGAAAACTGGTAAATCAAGTGGAGTATATGAGTTCTCAGTTCCGGAATCAATTACGGCAGAGAAAGT